>JAEWCA010000090.1 GCA_023390875.1 Actinomycetes bacterium | reverse complement strand
ACGCGCTGCTCGGCGGGGCCGACGGGTCCTGACGCCGGGTCCTCACCGGCGCCGTCGCGCGGGGGCCGGCGGCGCACTGACGTGGGCATGGGCGACGCTCTCGCCCGGGGATCAGCGGCGCGCGAGCACCTCGTGCGCCCGGGTCCGGGCCCAGACCTCGGCGGCGAGCACCGCGTCCAGGTCGAGCGCGTCCGCCGCGGTCCCCGTGTGCTCGTCGAGCACACGCTCGACGGTCGAGACGATGTCGAGGAAGCCGATCCGCCCGGCGAGGAACGCCTCCACGCACTCCTCGTTCGCGGCGTTGTAGACAGCCGGGTGCGTCGCCGACGCGGCGACGGCCGCACGGGCGAGCCGCACCGCACCGAACACCTCCTCGTCGAGCGGCTCGAACGTCCACGACGTCGCCCGCGTCCAGTCGCACGGCGGCGCGACGTCCGCGACCCGGTCGGGCCACGACAGACCCAGCGCGATCGGCAGCCGCATGTCGGGGGGCGACGCCTGCGCGATCGTCGACCCGTCGACGAACTCGACCATCGAGTGCACGACGGACTGCGGGTGCACCACGACCGTGATGTCGTCGACCGGCACGTCGAACAGCAGGTGCGCCTCGATGAGCTCGAGCCCCTTGTTCATGAGCGTCGACGAGTTCACGGTGACGACCGGTCCCATCGACCACGTCGGGTGCGCGAGCGCCTGCTCGGGGCCGACGGCCTTGACGTCGTCGAGCGACCAGCCGCGGAACGGCCCGCCCGACGCCGTGAGGACGAGCCGCCGGACCTCGGCCCGCGCGCCGCCGCGCAGGCTCTGCGCGATCGCCGAGTGCTCGGAGTCGACGGGCACGATCTGGTCGGGACGCGTGCGCGCAGCCTTGACGAGCGCGCCGCCGACGACGAGCGACTCCTTGTTGGCGAGCGCGAGCGTGCTGCCCGCACGCAGCGCCGCGAGCGTCGGCCCGAGCCCGACGGACCCCGTGATGCCGTTGAGCACGACGTCGGCGCCCCGGGCGGCGAGCTCGGCCGACGCGTCGGGACCGGTGAGCACCTCGATCGCTCCCCCGGTCCACGCGGCGCGGAACGCCTGCTCCGACGCCGGGTCCGCGAGCGCGACCGCCTCGACTCCGAGGTCCGCGGCCTGCCGTGCGACGAGCGCGGCGTCACGGCCGCCCGCGCTGAGACCGGTGACCCGGAAACGGTCCGGGTTGCGGGTCACGACGTCGATCGCCTGGGTGCCGATGGATCCCGTGGACCCGAGGAGGAGGACGCTGCGCTGGCTCACCGACACATCATCGCGGACGGCGGCGCTCACTCGACGCCGAGCAGCACCTCGACCGCACGCGCGAAGAACGCGTCCACCGCGGGCTCGCCGTAGCCGTTCGCGCCGTTGCGCCGGCGGAACGTCGCGGCGCGGACCTCACCGGCCGTCAGCGGGGCGCCCTTGTCGAAGTACGCGATCAGCCGGTGGCACAGCGCGTCCACGTCGGCCGGCTCGTACCCCTGGTGCCGGCCCTCGGGCGGGGCGAACCGGTCGCCGTCCGGACGGCCCAGCCGGCCGTACAGCGTGCGCGCCTGCTCGCCGAGCCGCGCCATCCACGCCTCCTGCCCGCGCTGCGCGACGAACTCCGCACGCGACCGGGCGACGAACGCGGCCTCGAGCCGGTCCAGCGCCGCGTCGACCGCCGACGTGACGTACCCGCCGCGGACCATGTCGAACGCGACGGCACGGACGTCCTTGCTGGCGAGCGCCCCGGCCGGGCCCTTCTCGTACACGGCGCGCGCGTGCGCGAAGAACTCGTCGACCTCGTCCGGGTCGTAGCCCCGCTTCATCCCGGTGACGGTGCGGAACATCCCGTCGCTCACTCGTCCTCCTCCGCTGCGAGCTGCCCGCAGGCGCCGTCGATCTCACTGCCACGGGTGTCCCGGATGGTCGTCGGGATGCCGTGCGCTCGCAAGCGTGCCACGAACTCCTGCTCGACCCGGGGATCGCTCGCCGTCCACTTCGAGCCGGGCACAGGGTTCAGCGGGATCGGGTTGCAGTGCACCCAGCCGCGGCCGCGGGCGTTGAGCTTCTCGCCCAGCAGGTCGGCACGCCACGCGTGGTCGTTGATGTCGCGGATCAGCGCGTACTCGATGGACACGCGCCGCCCCGTCTTGACGAAGTAGCGGTGCGCCGAGTCGAGCGCCTCGTCCACGTTCCACCGGGTGTTCACCGGCACCAGCTCGCTGCGCAGCTCGTCGTCCGGCGCGTGCAGCGACAGGGCAAGCGTCACCGGGATGCCCTCGTCGGCCAGCTTGTCCATCGCCGACACCATGCCGACGGTCGAGACCGTGACGTTGCGGGCCGACATGCCCAGGCCGTCGGGCGTCGGCGCCACGAGCCGGCGCACCGTCTCCATGACCGCCTTGTAGTTGGCCAGCGGTTCGCCCATCCCCATGAACACGACGTTCGTCAGGCGCGCCGGACCGCCCGGCACCTCGCCGTCCGCGAGCGAGCGCGCCGCCGCCCGGACCTGCTCGACGATCTCGGCCGTCGACAGGTTCCGCGTCAGGCCGAGCTGGCCCGTCGCGCAGAACGCGCACGCGAGACCGCAGCCCGCCTGGCTCGAGATGCACAGCGTGGTCCGGTTCGCGTACCGCATGAGGACCGACTCGACCTTGGCGCCGTCGAACAGGTGCCACAGCGTCTTGACCGTGGTGCCCTGGTCGGCCGTCTGCGTGCGGTGCGCCGTGAGGAGCGTCGGGAACAGGCCCTCGACGAGCTTGTCGCGCGTCGCCTTCGGCAGGTCCGTCATCGCCGCGGGGTCCGACGTGAGGTGCGTGAAGTAGTGCGTCGCGAGCTGCTTCGCGCGGAACGGCTTCTCGCCGAGCTCCGTCACGGCTGCGACCCGCTGCTCGGGCGTGAGGTCGACGAAGTGCTTCGGCGGCTTGCCGCGCGGCCCACGGGTCGGCGACGAGAGGTCCAGACGGACGGGCGTGCCGGTCATGGCGTCCCCCTCCTTCGGGTCGGGGTCACGCAGGGAGCAGGACCGAGAGGATCAGGTAGACGGCGGGGCACGTGAGCAGCAGCGAGTCCAGCCGGTCGAGCAGACCGCCGTGACCCGGGATGAGCCGGCCCATGTCCTTGAGCTCGAGGTCGCGCTTGAGCAGCGACTCGGCCAGGTCGCCGAGCGTCGCCGTGACGACCGTCGCGAAGCCCAGGAACACGCCGACCAGCGGCTCGCCGTCGAAGGCCACCTGCACGCCGACCACACCGACCACGCAGGCCAGCACGATCGAGCCGATCAGGCCCTCCCACGACTTCTTCGGGCTCACCGACGGCGCGAGCGGGTGCTTGCCGATCAAGGTCCCGACGACGAACCCGCCGGTGTCGCTCGCCACGACCAGCAGGATGAACAGCATCACCCGGGCGGGCCCGTCGGGCGCCGCGAGCATGAGCATGACGAAACCCGCGAGGAACGGCAGGTACGCCGCGGCGAACGCACCCGCGCTCGCGTCCCGGAGCGCGGCCTCGCCGTTGCCGTCGAGCACGCGCCAGACGAGCACACCGCCCACGGTGAGCATGAACGCGACGAACATCGCCTCCGGCCCGGCGGTGTACGCCGAGACGAGGATGCCCACCGCCCCGACCACCAGCGGGACGAGCGGCAGGTGGATCGCCCGGCGCGTGAACGCCTGCGCGAGCTCCCACAGGCCCGCGCACACGGCGACGATCGCCACGACGGCGAACGCCTCCTTGCGGATGAACAGCGACGCGACGACGCCGATGAGCAGCGCCACGCCCACCACGATCGCGACGGGGACGTCCCTGCCCGGTCGCGGCGTGCGCGGTGCGGCGAGTGCGGTGTGCTCCGACATCAGACCTCGAGGAGCTCGCTCTCCTTGGACGAGAGCAGCTGGTCGATGAGGTCGACGTGCTTCTTCGTCAGCACCTCGAGCTCCTTCTCCGCCCGCACGACCTCGTCCTCGCCGGCCTCGCCGTCCTTGACGATGCGGTCGAGCTCCTCCTTGGCACGGCGGCGCACGTTGCGCACCGAGATGCGCGCGTCCTCCGCCTTGGCCTTGGCGAGCTTGACGAAGTCGCGGCGACGCTCCTCGGTCAGCGCGGGCAGCACGACGCGGATGACGTTGCCGTCGTTCGACGGGTTCACGCCCAGGTCGGAGTCGCGCAGCGCCTTCTCGATCGCGACCATCGACGACTTGTCGAACGGCGACACGAGGATCGTGCGCGCCTCGGTCACGTTGAACGACGCGAGCTGCTGCAGCGGCGTCGGGCTGCCGTAGTAGTCGACGAACACCTTGGAGAACATCGCGGCGTTGGCGCGGCCGGTGCGGATCGTCGCGAAGTCGTCCTTGGCGACCTCGATCGCCTTGTCCATCTTCTCCTCGGCCTCGAGGAGGGTCTCGTCGATCACCGGTGCTCCTTCGTCGTGTCGGTTCGTGGTGGTCGGGCAGATCAGCCTGCGGTGACCAGCGTGCCGATCTTCTCACCCTGCAGCGCGCGCGTGACGTTACCGGGCTCCTCGAGCCCGAAGACGCGCATCACCACGTCGTTGTCCCGGCTCAGGCTCAGCGCCGTCTGGTCCATGACGGCCAGGTCGCCGACCAGGGCGTCCGTGTACGTCAGGGTGTCGAGCTTCACGGCGTCGGGGTCCTTGCGGGGGTCGGCCGTGTAGACGCCGTCCACCCCGTTCTTGCCCATGAGGACCTCCTGGCAGTGCGTCTCCAGGGCCCGCTGCACGCACACCGTGTCGGTCGAGAAGTACGGCATCCCGGCGCCCGCGCCGAAGATCACCACGCGGCCCTTCTCGAGGTGCCGGATCGCCCGCAGCGGGATGTACGGCTCCGCGACCTGACCCATCGTGATGGCGGTCTGCACGCGCGTGCTCACACCCGCCTGCTCCAGGAAGTCCTGCAGCGCGAGGCAGTTCATGACCGTGCCGAGCATGCCCATGTAGTCGGCCCGGGCCCGGTCGAGGCCGCGCTGCGAGAGCTCGGCGCCGCGGAAGAAGTTGCCACCGCCGACGACGATCGCGACCTGGACGCCCGCGCGGACCGCGACCGCGATCTCGGCGGCGACCCGCTGCACCACGTCGGCGGCGAGACCCACGTCTCCCCCGCCGAACGTCTCGCCGGACAGCTTGAGCAGCACGCGTCGGGCCGGGGCGTTCTCGTCGGTCACGGTCACGTCCTGGCTCACGGTGTCTCCCTCGGTGCGTCCTGCATGGGTGGGCACCACCTGCAGGCGCCCGGTGCGACGGTGGGCCCCCCCCCCCCCGGCCGCGGGCCCCCCGGCCCAAGGGG
>JAEWCA010000081.1 GCA_023390875.1 Actinomycetes bacterium | reverse complement strand
CGGCCGGCACGCGGCCGGCACGCGGCCGGCAGGCGGGCGTCACCGGGGCAGCGGTACGCCCGTCAGCTGCTCCAGCGCGGCCAGCAGACCGTCCTGCACGCTCACGTCCGAGGCCGCGGGGTGGGCGTCGAGCTGCGTGAACCGCTTGAGGTACACGCCGCTGACCCGCGCCGCCGGGTCGTCGGACGTCGCGAGCCACACCTGGGTCGCGGCGCCGTCGCCGACCTCGTCCCACGCGTCGGGGCCGCCCAGCTTCGTCTTGATCCAGCCCGGGTCGACCGTCGTGACGAGCACGTCGGGCCACAGGCGGGCGACCGCGAACGCGAGCACCACGTCGTAGAGCTTGGAGTCCGAGTACGCCTGCATGCCGTCCCACGGGCGGCCGGTCCACTGCAGGTCGTCGAGCCGGACGTGCCCCTGCGCCTCCAGGCCCGACGTCAGGTACACGAGCCGTGCCGGCCGCGGCAGGAGGGCCGTCAGCACGTACGGCGCGACGGTGTTGACCTGGAAGATCTGCTCGAGCCCGTCGGCCGTCCCGACCCGCGACGGCGCGCCGCCGCCGATGCCGGCGTTGTGCACGACGACGTCGAACGGCCCCGCGGCGACCGCCGCCTCGGCCAGCGCGCGGGTCTCGGCGAGCGACGCCAGGTCGCCCGTCACGACGTCCGCGAGGCCGGGCAGCGCACCGCGCAGGTCCGCGGCACGCGACTCGTCACGGGCGTGCCCCACGACGTCGTGACCGCCGTCGAGGAGCCGGCGGGCGGTCTCCAGGCCGATGCCGTCGGAAGAACCGGTGACGAGGACGCGCGACATGCAGGACTCCTGGTGGTCGGGGAGGCCCCGACGCTACCGGCCCTCCGCGCGCGTCGCAGGTGGTGTCCCGGACCAGGACGGGGGGCCACCCACCGGTCAGTACCAGCCCGTCGACTGCGAGTGCTGCCACGCCGCGCACGCGCTCCCGTAGCGACCGTCGATGTACGAGACGCCCCACCGGACCTGCGTGAGGGGGTTCGTCCGCCAGTCGGCACCGGCCGACGCCATCTTCGCGCCGGGCAGCGCCTGCGGGATCCCGAACGCACCGGACGACCGGTTGGCCGCCGACGGGTTCCACCCGGACTCACGCTGCCAGAGCGCGTCCAGGCACCCCCACTGGTCGGCGCCGACCAGGCCGGCGGCGTACTGCTTGACCTCCCCGACGGGCACGCTCGACGGAGGTGCGGAGGCGGCTCTGCGGTTCAGGCTCCGTGCGGCCTTGCGCGCGGCCTCCTTCTCGGCCGCGGCCTGCGCCAGCCGGGCGGCCTCGGCCTCGGCCTCGGCGGCCTGACGCGCCGCTTCCGCCTCGGCGGCGAGCCGGGCCTGCTCCGCCGCGATCGCGTCGCCCAACCAGGTCGTGTCGGCGTCGGTCGCGGTCCACGTCGCCTCCGCCGGTGCGGAGACGGTGGCGGGCCCGACCCTGTCCGGGGCCTCGGTCGACGATACGGCGAACGCGGGGGCCGACGTGTCCGGGTCGAACTGGGCGAACGTCACGGCCACGGCACCGAGCGCGACGCCGCCGGCGACGGGTCGCAGGCACGCGCGCGCCCACCGCGCGACCGGCAGCCGGCGCACGGGAGGAGCCGCCTGGTGCCGGCCCACGTCGGATGGTCGCGGCCTACGCGGCCGCGCCTCCTGTCGTGTCCATGACCTCCAGATCGGCAAGAGCCGCGCGACCTTGAGGCCGAGCGGCCCGCACGTCGACGGACGGCACGTCCGCGGCCGGCGGTGCCGTCACCTCCAGATCGCGTCCTCGAGCAGAGGCATGAGGTAACGAGCCGCCTCGACGGTCAGGTGGTGGTCGTCCCGGTAGAGCAGGAGGTTGCCGAGCACCGGTCCGCACCGGTGCGGTGCGCACAGCTCGTCGGTCACGTCGAACGTCGTCGCACCTGTCGTGTCCGCCGCGCGGCGGGACGCGATCTCGACTGCCCGGTCGACGGCGACCGAGCGGTCGATCGCGCAGCGGTCGAGTTGTCGCACGTGCAGGGAGGCGCACACGGGAGGGTCCACCGGGAACGACGGCGTGGGCGGGATCACGACGAGCCGGTCGACCTCGTCGAGCGCGTGCAGCACGCTTCGGTAGCCGTCAGCCCACACGGCGGGCGCCGCCTTGCGGTCCCAGGACGGACCGTTCGATCCCGACAGCACCACGACCTCCGGAGCAGTCGCCTCGATCGCCTCGAGCGCGGCAGCCCGCCACACGGCACAGTCCGGGAAGGTCATCCCGGCGAACCGGGACGGGACGTCGGCTGGCGGACACCCCGACTTCGCCACCAGGTCGAGGCGCATCCCGTGCTGCCTCGCGAGGACGTCGAGCGCCGGGAGCCACATCACGGCGAGCGAGTCGCCGAACAGGACGACGGCACGATCGGCCCCACGATCGCCGTAGCGGCACACCGTCACAGCACGGTCGCCGTACCCGACGACGCAGCCGTCCCCGTAGGCCGCCGGGAGCGACGCTGCTGACGCACGCAGGTCCGGCACGAGGTTGCGCGGCACGGACGACGGGATGACCGGCGTCACCGCGAGCTCGGGCGGGTCCGCCGCCGACGGCCCTGTCAGCGGTCGAGCGGCCGCAGCCGTCGCGCCGGCAGCCGCGACCACCACCGCGAGGACGGACGCGACCGGCGCCAGAGCGACGGTGACACGGGGTCCGCGTGTGACGAGCGCGCGTGCGTGCCTGGCCGGTTGCTCGACGTAGCGGTAGGTGAGGGCGGCGAGCGGCACGCTGACGGCGGCGAGCAGCAGCGACGCCCACAGGGACACGTGGTGTGCGAGTCGGATCTCCACCAGCACCAGCAGCGGCCAGTGCCAGAGGTAGATCGAGTACGAGAGCTCGCCGAGGGTCTGCGCGGGCCGGGTCGACAGGACCAGGGCGACCGGACCGCGGCGCACCGCCGTGCCGGCGAGGAGCACGAGTGCGGTACCGGCCACCGGCACGACCGCCGCGGCACCGGGGAAGGGCGTGTGCTCGTCGAACACCACCGCTGAGCCGAGCACCAGCACGGCGCCCGCCAGCGCGAGAACGGGCGTCGCACGCAGCACCGGCCGGAGCCGGGCTGCGGCGAGAGCCACGAGCGCACCGACGCCGAGCTCCCAGGCGCGGGTGGGCAGCAAGAAGAACGCCCACGGTGGTCGGACGGGTGTGAGCAGGACGCTCAGGCCGAACGAGACCGTGCACCCCACGGCGCAGGCGGCCAGCAGGCTCGACACGCTGCGACGGCCGAGCCGCCACGCGACCACGAGCGCCAGCGGCCACAGCAGGTAGAACTGCTCCTCGACCGCCAACGACCAGTAGTGCTGCAGCGGCGACGGGTCGAGCTCGGCGAGGTAGTCGGTGCCCTGCTGCGCGAACAGGATGTTCGATGCGTAGAAGGCCGTCGCTGCCACCGTCCGCAGGAACCCCGCGGTGCGCAGCGGCGACATCACCGCCATGCCGACCACCGCGGTGACGGCGAGGACGAGGAACGAGGCCGGCAGGATGCGCCGCACCCGTCGTGCGTAGAACTGGCCGAAGGCGATGCGGCCCGTGGTCGTGAGCTCTCGCGCGAGCAGCTGCGTGATGAGGAAGCCGGAGATGACGAAGAAGACGTCGACCCCGACGTAGCCGCCGGAGAGGCCCGGCAAGCGCGCGTGGTACAGGACGACGAGCAGCACCGCGACGGCGCGAAGTCCCTGGACGTCCGGCCGGAACGAGCCGGCCGTCGCGCCCGCGCCCGTGCGGATGTGTTCGACCCCCGTCGCAGTCACGTGCCCCCCTGACCGTTGCTGCGTCGTGCCTGCACAGTATCGACGGCACGAGCCACGCGACAGCGGGACCACCGGCGCCGGCCGGACCTGGTCGGCCGAGTGCGCGGCCGACGTGTCAGAATCCAGCTCGGACGGGAGGCCTGATGACACGGTGGCGTGCCGTCGCAGGGTGGGGAGCGTTCCTCGCGGGAGCGGTGGTGCTCGTCACCGCGTGCACCCCGGCTGCGGACCCTCTCCCGAGCGCGCTCGACGCCCTCGCCGTGGTTCCCCGACCGGTCGAGCTGACGGCAGCCGGGGGCGACCCGTTCGTCCTCGACGCGGGGACGACGGTCGAGGCCGACCCGGCGCTCGCCGCTCCCGCCGCCGCGCTCGTCGAGCTGCTGCACGACGACACGGGTGTGGACCTCGCGGTCGGGTCGGCCGACGCGGACGTCCGGCTGGTCGTGGACTCGACCGTCACCGGGTTCGACGGCTACCGCCTGCACGTCGACCACGACGGCGTCGAGATCGCCGCCGCCGGACCGGGCGGCGCGTTCGCGGCCGTCCAGACGCTGCGCCAGCTCATCCCGCTCGGCGATCCGCGGACGGCCCGCGAGGTCCCGGCCGTCGACGTCCGCGACCACGCCCGGTTCGCCTACCGCGGCGCGATGCTCGACGTCGCCCGGCACTTCTTCTCCGTCGAGGACGTCGAGCGGTACGTCGACGACGTCGCGCTGCTCAAGGTCAACCACCTGCACCTGCACCTGACGGACGACCAGGGCTGGCGGATCGCGATCGGCTCGTGGCCGCGGCTCACCGAGATCGGCGCCGCGAACGCCGTCGACGGCGACCCGGGCGGCTTCTACACGCAGGACGACTACCGGCAGATCGTCGCCCACGCCGCCGCGCGGGGCGTCACGATCGTCCCGGAGGTCGACATGCCCGGGCACACCAACGCCGCGCTCGCCTCCTACGCGGAGCTCAACCCCGACGGCGAGGCGGCACCCGCCTACAGCGGCATCGAGGTCGGGTTCAGCACGCTCGACCCCGCGAGCGAGACGACGTACCGGTTCGTCGCGGACGTGCTCGGCGAGATCGCGGCCCTCACGCCCGGCCCGTACCTGCACATCGGCGGCGACGAGTCGAGCGCGACGACGGACGAGGAGTACGCCGCGTTCGTCCAGCGCGCCGCGCAGATCGCGGCCGGCACCGGCAAGACGGTCGTCGGCTGGCACGAGATCGCGGACGCCGGCCCGCTGCCGCCCGGGACCGTCGCCCAGTACTGGAGCTACGTGGTCCCCGAGACGAAGGGGCTCGCCCAGCGGATGCGGTCGTTCGTCGACGGCGGCGGCCGGCTCATCATGTCGCCCGCCGACGCGACCTACCTCGACATGAAGTACGACCCGTCGTCGCCCCACGGGCTCATGTGGGCGCGCGGGTACACCGACCTGGCCGAGGCGTACGCGTGGGACCCGGCCGACGTGGTCGACGGCGTCGGCGACGACGGCATCCTCGGCGTCGAGGCGCCGCTGTGGACCGAGACGCTCCGGACGGTCGACGACGTCGAGTCGATGGCGTTCCCGCGGCTCGCGGCGATCGCGGAGATCGGCTGGACGCCGCAGGGCGACCGGGAAATCGACGACCTCGAGGCCCGGCTCGTCGTGCTCGGGGAGCGCTGGGATGCCGCCGGGGTCGCGTACACGCAGGTCCCGGACGTGGCGTGGCGCTGACAGCGGACGAGGCAGGGACGGCATGAGCGAGCCTGATGTGGACCGTGACCTGGTGCTGCTCGGAGGTCTTGCCGTGCAGTCCCGCCGCCCGACGGACGCCGAGGTGGTCGGGGTGGTGCGGGCAGGCGTCGAGCGCGTCGTCCAGCCGTCGATGGGCATCGACCTCACGTGGGGCACGTTCGCCGCGTGGCCCGGTGACGACCTGGGCCCCGGCCGGTCCGACACCGCCCGCAGCAGCCTCGACTGGGAGTTCGTGGCCGCCAAGGCGCAGCAGGCACCGCTGGAGTCGTTGTCCGTCGGGGCGCAGTCCACGGCCATGAAGGAGGCGTTCGACGCGAACCCCGACTTCGATGTGTACGACCCTCACGTGGACGTCGCGCAGGTGGCCGTCGACCTGCCGCCGACCGTCGCGCCCGTCGGCGGGGTGACAATGGCGGTGCAGATGTCCACGTGGGCGCTGCGTGCCGGGTCGGCGTCCGACCCGACGGCCCTGGTGTCGTGGCTGCTGGAGTCCGCCGACGCGCTCGACGTCAACTCCGGCTTCGTCGTCCTGGGCAGGCCGCCGACCGGCGGCGCCCTGACGTCGCCGTACGAGGCGTGGGCCGGGACCCTCGTCACCGAACGGGACCTGACCCGCCACGTATGGGGGTACGGCTGGGGGACGCTCCTGTCGGCGGGCCACGTCGCGGCGCTCGGCGGCGTCGCCCGGCTGCGGGCGGTCGGTGACGTCACGCCCGTCGGCAGAGGGCGTTCGTGGGTCACGATCGGTGCCGACCCGGCCGCGGTCGACCTCCCCGCCCTCGCACGGCTGCGCGCGGTGCTTGCGCCGGTGCTCGCGGGTCCCGGCGCGCTGCCGCCCGACACCGACCCCGGACCGGACTGGTATCTGCCGTAGCCGGACAGAGGACCACGCCGTGCGGTCCGCCGCCCGTTGACGCGCGCCCCGGCGCCCGTCGAGGCTGTGGCGGTGACCGACAAGGCGGCAGCACTCCTGGCTCTGCACTCCGGTCCGGGCTTCGTCCTACCCAACGCCTGGGACGGCGGGTCGGCCCGGATCCTCGCCGGTCTCGGGTTCCCGGCGATCGCGACGACGAGCGCGGGCATCGCGTGGTCGCTCGGTGTGCCCGACGGGGGCGCGGTCGACGCCGACACGATGCTCGAGCATGTCGCCCGGATCGTCGCCGCGGTCGACGTCCCGGTGAGCGCCGACCTCGAGTCGGGGTACGGCGACACCCCCGACGACGTCGCACGCACCGTCGCCCGGGCGGTCGAGCTCGGGGTGGTCGGCGGCAACCTGGAGGACGTGCGCGACGGCGTGCTGTTCGGCGTCGACGAGGCAGTCGAGCGCGTCGCGGCCGCCCGCGCCGCGGCACCGGCCGGGACGTTCGTGCTCAACGCCCGCACCGACACGTACTTCGTCGGCGCCTCGGGCGACCAGTTCGACGAGACCGTCGGGCGCGCCACCCGGTACGTCGAGGCCGGGGCCGACTGCGTGTTCGTGCCCGGCGTCGTGGAGGCCGAGACGATCCGCCGGCTCGCGGAGGCGATCCCGGCACCGCTCAACATCGTGGCGGGCCTCGCGAGCACCACCGACGCCCCGACGCTCTTCTCGCTCGGCGTGCAGCGGGTCAGCCTGGGCGGCAGCCTCGCCCGAGCCGCGCTGAGCACGCTCGAGCGAGCCGGCCTCGAGCTGCTCGACACCGGGACGCTCGGGTTCCTCGACGGCGTCGTCTCCTACGGCGACCTGCAACGACGCCTCGGCGCCTGACGTGCGGACCGCCTACGCGCAGACGGCCGTCGTCGCGCTCGCGCCGGACGCCGACCCCGGCGGACCTGGTGCCGCGGTCACGCTGGACCTGTGCGGGTCGTGAGACCACACGCCGCCGTGCCCGCTCGCGCCGCACCACACCGGGGTGGAGGCGGTCGGCGAGCGGCTGCACCTGCGGATCCTGTTCGCGGCCGAGCCCGGGGACGAGGCCGAGGTGCGCGATCGGATCGAGCGGGCGCTCGCGGGAGGTGCCGTCGACGGCCCGGACGGGCGGACGAGCCGATGGACGTTGCTCAGCACGACGAGCGACGCCGTCACGGCCGACGAGGCGGAGCACGCCGCCCGTCTCGCCCAGGGCTGACGCGGGCCGTGTGCGACCATCCCCGGATGGCCGTCGCCCCCGAGCCGCCCGTCCCCGGTCGTGTGCCGCCGCGTGAGCGTCGCATCTACGTGGTCACCCACCCCGAGGCGACGCACCACGTCGACGGCCTGGTCGGCGGCCAGTTCGACTCCGACCTGACGGAGCGAGGCCGACGCGACGCCGGCCGCGTCGCCGAGGCGCTCAGGAGCCGCATCGCGACCAGGGCGCACGTCGCCGTCGTCGCGTCGGACCTGCGTCGCACCCAGCAGACCGCTGCGGTCGTCGCGGACGCGCTCGGCGTCGTGCCGCGGCTCGACCCGCGGCTGCGCGAGAAGTCGTACGGCGTCGCCGGTGGTCGTGCGCAGTCGTGGCTCGACGCGCGGTTCGTGCCACCGCCCGCCGCGGGCGACCGGCTCGGGCACCACGAGGGCGTCGAGGGGCGGAGACGCGGTTCGACGTCGCGTGCCGGGTGTACCCGGCGATGACCGACGCGTTCGCTCTCGACGTCGACGACCTGGTCGTCGTGACGCACGGGTTCGCGGCGACGTTCGTCGTCGCGGCGTGGATCGGCATGCCGGTCCCGGCGGCGGGGCACGTCGCGTTCCCGGTGGCGAGCGGCAGCATCACGACGCTCGTCGAGGACGGGTTCTTCCACAACCGCGCTGTCGTGTCCGTGGGCGACGTGAGCCACCTGGTGTGACGGCGAGCGGCCCGGGGACGCGCGTGGACGTCCCCGGGCCGGTCGGTCAGCGGGTCGTGCAGGTCTTGCCGTTGAGGGTGAACAGGCCGGGGAGCACGTTGGGGCCCTGGTACGAGCCGACGAACCCGACGTTCACCGTGGCCCCCGGAGCGAGCGGGGCGGTCGAGTTGCTCACCGTCACCGTGCTCCCCGACTGCGCCCAGTCGCCGTTCCAGCCGCTGTTGAGCTGCTGCCAGGCCGTCGGCCACGCGAACCGGAGCGTCCAGGTGCTGACGGCCTCCTTGCCGGTGTTGGTGATGTCGACGCTGCCGACGTACCCGTTGCCCCAGTCGTTCGCGTCCGTGAACTTCACGGCGCAGGCGGCGGGGTCCGGCGTGCCCGTCGCGAAGGTCACCGGCGGCGACGCCCACGAGACGCGACCCGCGGAGTCACGGGTGAGCACGTTGACCGTGTACGTCGTCGCCGCGGTGAGGTTGTGCACGGTGAACGACGTGCCCGTGGTCTCGCCCCACTGCTCGCTGCGCGCGCCGACCTGCCGGTAGACCTCGTACTTCGTCCCGCCGGTCGCCGCCGGCCAGGTGAGCGTGGCGTCGCGGGCGGTGATGCCCGAGGCCACGGGCTGCCCGGGCGCGGCCGGCGCGGTGGCGTTCGACGTGGGGTGCAGCACCAGGACCGTGAGCGAGTAGGGCGGGAGCGTGCGGCTGGTGCCGCTGCCCGAGGACGTCGCGATCGCCGTGTCGCCGTTGCCGTGGCTGTAGACCTTCGCGGTCGCGGCCGGGGAGTAGCCGGCGTAGCTCAGCGCGACGGTGCGGGCGGCGTCGGGGTCCTCGTTCGTGAGCAGGACGGCGAGGTCGCCGTTCGCCTGGCGCGCCGCGTGCACCTTGACCAGCGGGTCCGAGCTCGCGGCCCGGACGAACTGGGCGCCCGGCTTCGCGAGCTTCGAGACGAGCGAGAGCCCGTAGTACGGCCCGAACGGGGTGTTCTTCGGCGGCTCGCACACGCTGCCGTCCGCCGTGCATGTGCCGCTCGAGAGCAGGCCGAAGTCGTTGTAGTCCGTCTGCCCGGCCACGGTGGAGATCGTGCCGGGACCGTTGTGCACGTCCCACCAGTCGACCGAGAGCACACCGTTCTCCAGCAGCGAGCCGTAGACGTCCGCCGCGAACAGCGCGCCGGGCTGCGTGTTCTGCCCGTACCCCGTGTTGATCTCCGTGACGGCGATGCCGATCCGCCGGTCCGGCGAGTAGCGGTCGAGCAGCCGTCGCGTCATCGCCGTGATGTCGGAGGCCTGCGCGACCTTGCCGAGCGCCTCCGGGCCCGACGAGCCACCCGGGTACCAGTGCAGGATCGCGAAGTCGACGTCGGCGGCCGCGATCGACAGCACCACGTCGTTCCACGTCCCCGCGTCACCGCCCGCGACGATCCCGTCCGGCCAGTTGTCGGGCGTCGTCAGGACGGCACCGATCTTGATCGTCGGGTCGACGGCCTTCATCGCCCGCGAGAAGTCCACGAGGTTCGTCGCGTACTCGGCCGGGGTCTTCGCCGGGTGGTCGTCGGCCTCCCAGCTCGCGCCGTAGTGGCCGTTGCCGTAGATCTCGTTGCCGATCTCCCAGTACTTCACGCCGTACTTCTTCTCGACGTTCGCGTACCGCACCCAGTCCGCAGCCTCCTGCGGCGTACCCGTGCCGTAGTTGGCGATGACCATCGCCTGCCCGCCGGCGCGCTGCACGCCCGCCATGAAGTGGTCGAAGTCGGTGTTCGGGGCGACGTACCCGCCCGGGGCCGTGTTGTCCTTCCAGTGGTAGATGTCGGAGTACGACCCGCCGGGGTACCGCATCACCTGCGTGCCGGCGTCCTTCAGGAGGTTGGCGACGGCGTCCGTGCCGAGCTCTTGGTCCCAGACGGCGTGGTTGACGCCGACGGCGGCGTCGCCGACGGTCGCGAGCCCCGCTCGGGCGTTGACGTCGACCTGGACCGGGGTGTCGGCGGCCTGGGCCTGGGGGAGGGTGACGGCACCTGTCGTCGCGACGAGGAGGGCGACCAGCGCTGCCCTGCGTGCTCTCATCGGGGGCTCCAATCGGGAGGGGTGAAGCGCTTCGACTCGCGACGCTAGGCGCGGGGCCCGCGGCAGGGTGGCGGAACGCGGGCGGGCGGGGAGCGCTAAAGGTTTACGACAACGATCGCGACCGCGACGGCTACGACGGGCGCCCTCCAGGGAGGCGCCGAGTCGTGGAGGGGCTGCGACCAGGCGGTGCGCTGAGCCGTCCGAGCCGAGGCGCGCGCAGAGGTGCCGTCCTACGATTCCGGCATGTCGGACAGTGCCGTCCCGCCGTCGTCCGCCGACCTCGCCGCGCTCCGTGCCGCCGCCGCCCAGGGCCGCGGCGTGCCCGGTCGCACCAACGCGATGCGGCACTTCATGTGGCAGGCGGTGCTCACGGCGCGCTTCGGCCGACCCGCTGCCGCGTCGATCGCGCACGCCCAGGAGC
>JAEWCA010000479.1 GCA_023390875.1 Actinomycetes bacterium | reverse complement strand
CGCCGGTGGCGAACCTGGTGACCGCGCCTCCCGCGACGTCCGCGTCCGGCCGTCCCACGTCGCGCGCGTGCTCGGTCGGTCCCTCCTGCGTGAGCACGCCCAGCCGCACGCCCGGCGCGAGCGTCCGCGTCCCACGGTCGAGCGGGAGCCGCCCGGCGAGGGCCGCGACGAGGGTCGACTTCCCCGACCCGTTCGGTCCGGTCACGAGCAGCCGCCCGCACGGCGGCACGTCGATCCGCACCCCCGGCAGGTCGAGCCGGTCACCGACGCGCGGCGCCCGCACCTCGAGCAGCGGACCCCTGAGCTGCGGCGCCGCGGTGTCCGGGGCGTCGTCCCGCGACGGACGGTCGGGGTCCTGCACGCCGGCGTGCCGCGGGATCGAGGGCAGGTCCGGGAACGACAGCGCCAGCGGCGGGACGGGCACCTCGACGGCCTCGGCCTCGAGCCGCTGGACGAGCCGGTCCGCGGCCTTCACGTGGATCCTCGCGCGCGTGGCACGGCGGTGCGCGTCGGAACCCTTCGGCGGGCGCCACTCGTCGGACAGCCCCTCGTACGCCTGGTCGAGCCGCTCCGCGAGCCGCAGCGCACGCTTGCGCTCGGCCCGGTACCGCGCCCGCCAGCGGCGCAGCATCTGGTCCTTCGCGAACCGGTAGTCGGCGTACCGCGTCGCCCCGTACAGCGCGGGCCGGCCGTCCATCGCCGGGTCGAGGTCGAGGATCGCGGTCATCACGTCGTCGAGCAGCCGGCGGTCGTGCGTGACGATGACGAGCGCGCCCGGCCAGCCCTGCAGCTGCGCGGTCAGGTGCTCGATCCCGGCGGCGTCGAGGTGGTTGGTCGGCTCGTCGAGCAGCAGCAGGTCGGCCCGCTCCCCCAGCCGGCACGCCAGCCGCACGCGGTACCGCTCGCCCACGCTGAGCTGCGCGAGCCGGCAGTCGTGGTCGCGCGGGGCGCCGAAGCGGGTCAGCGCCTCGTCGATCCGCCGGTCCGCGTCCCACGCCGCCAGGTGCTCGTAGCGGTGCATCGCCGCGCCGAGCGCCGCGAGGTCGCCCGACTCGTGGTCGAAGGAGTCGACCGCCGCGGCGAGCGCGTCCGAGGCCTCGCGCACGGCCGCGAGCGCGCCGGCCACCATCGACCCGATCGTCTCGTCGCCGGTGACGTCGAGCTCCTGGTCGACGACGGCGAGGCTGCCGACGCGCCGGACCGTGCCGGCCGACGGGACGAGCTCGCCCGCGAGCACCCGCAGCAGCGTCGTCTTGCCCGCGCCGTTCTCGCCGACCAGCCCGATCCGGTCCCCCGCCGACACGACGAGGTCGACGGAGTCGAGCACGGCGTGCCCCGGGTAGCCGAACGTCACGCCCTCGGCGACCAGCTGGACGTCCGCCGCGCTCGCGTCAGCCACGAGCCGTCATCCGCCGAGCGCCCGGACCACCGCCGGCACGAGCGCGCGGAACGCCTGACCGCGGTGGCTGATCGCGTTCTTCTCCTCGGGCGTCAGCTCCGCGCAGGTCCGCGACTCGCCGAGCGGCACGAGCACCGGGTCGTACCCGAAGCCGTTGCCGCCTCGCGGGCTCGCCGCGAGCGTCCCGACGAGCGCACCGGTCTCGACGTGCTCGAAGCCGTCCGGCGTCACGAGCGCCGCCGCGCACACGAACCGCGCACCCCGGTGCTCAGGGGCGATGTCGGACAGCTGCGCGAGCAGCAGGTCGAGGTTCGCCTGGTCGTCGCCGTGCCGCCCCGCCCACCGGGCGGAGAAGATCCCGGGCGCACCTCCGAGCACGTCGACACTCAGCCCCGAGTCGTCGGCCACCGCGGGCAACCCCGTGAAGGCCGCGAGCGCACGCGCCTTGATCAGCGCGTTCTCCGCGAACGTCACGCCGTCCTCGACCGGCTCGGGCGCACCGACGTCCCGCGCGCCGACCACGGCCGCCGCGTCGAGACCGGGGAGCGCCGGCGCGAGGATCGCGCGCAGCTCGCCCACCTTGTGCGCGTTGTGCGTCGCCAGGACGAGACGGACGCCGTCGGGCACCGTGGTGCTCACGGGAGGGTGACGCGGGTCGCCGACCCGTCCGCGGGCGGCGCGGCGAGCACCGCGGTCTGGATCGCGGCGAGCCGGTCGGTGCCGGCGACGGCCAGGTCGAGCAGCACGTCCAGCTCGGCCCGGTCGAACGGGGCGTGCTCGGCGGTGCCCTGCACCTCGACGAACGCACCGGAGCCGGTGACGACGACGTTCATGTCCGTCTCCGCGCGCACGTCCTCGACGTACGGGAGGTCGAGCATGGGGACGCCGTCGATGATGCCGACGCTCACCGCCGCGACCGAGTCCTTCAGGACGGTGCGGCCCTTCGGCACGAGCCGCTTCTCGGTGGCCCACGCGACCGCGTCGGCGAGCGCCACGTACGCACCCGTGATCGCCGCGGTCCGCGTGCCGCCGTCGGCCTGCAGCACGTCGCAGTCCAGCACGATCGTGTTCTCGCCGAGCTGCGCGACATCGATGATCGCCCGCAGCGAGCGCCCGATCAGCCGCGAGATCTCGTGCGTCCGACCACCCACGCGACCCTTGATCGACTCGCGGTCGGACCGGCTCGACGTGGCCCGCGGCAGCATCGAGTACTCGGCCGTGACCCAGCCCTCGCCCGACCCCTTGCGCCAACGCGGCACGCCCTCCGTGAACGACGCGACGCACAGCACCTTGGTGCCGCCGAACTCGACGAGCACGCTGCCCTCCCCCGCCTCGAGGAACCGGCGGGTGATGGTCACGGGGCGCAGCTCGTCGGGCCGACGGCCGTCGGCGCGCAGCACGGGGGTGGTGGCAGTCATGCGGACGAGCCTAACGGCGGGGGCGGACACGCCCGGCCCGCGACCACCGCGGCCTCGTGGTGCGGACGCAGGTCGGCGGGGCGGGAGCACCCGGCTCCCACCCCGCCGACCGTCGTGGCCTTCGGCGGCTAGCGCACGGCCACCCGGTCCGGCAGCACCTCGGCCGCACCGTTCACGCTCGTCCACCCCGCCGTGCCCGCGTCGGAGACCATCCACCGGCCGTCCCACGGGTTCGCGAAGAACACGTCCGCCCTGCCGTCACCGTTCATGTCGGCGAGCTGGTACATCGTCGCCGGGATGCCCGCGGCCCCGTTGATCTGCCGCCAGCCGCCGACCGTCGCGTCGGAGATGAACCACAGGCCGTCGCTCGGCCGGACCCAGAACACGTCGGCCTTGCCGTCGCCCGTCAGGTCGGCGAGGCCTAGCTGGTCGTTCGGGACGCCGGCCAGGTTCACCACCTGCCACCCGGTGGTGCCGCCGTAGGAGACGAGCCACCTGCCGTCGGCCGGGTTGGCGAAGAACACGTCGTCCTTGCCGTCCCCGTCGACGTCCGCGAAGCGGAGCATGCTCGTCGTGGTCCCCGGAGCGTAGTTGATCCGCTCCCACGCGCCGACCGCGCCCTTCGAGATGTACCAGCCGTTGTCCGCCGGGTTGTTCCAGAACACGTCCGCCTTGCCGTCGCCCGTGAGGTCCGCGAGGGCCAGCTGGTCGTTCGGCACGCCGGCGTTGTTGACGGTCTGCCAGCCCGTGTTGCCGCTGTAGGAGACCATCCACCGGCCGTCCCACGGGTTGGCGAAGAACACGTCGTCCTTGCCGTCCCCGTTGATGTCACCGAACCGGTACATGTCCGTGCGGATGCCCGGGGCGCCGTTGATCACGGTCCACGGCGTCGTGCCGTTGTACGAGACGCGCCAGTAGCCGTCGGCCTGGCTCGCCCAGAACACGTCCGCCTTGCCGTTGCCGTCGAAGTCGGCGCCCTGCGCGTTCTTCACGGCCGCGGGCGGCGCCGGCGGCGGGTTGAGCACGGGCGAGAGGTTGCCCGGGTTCTGGCACGACACCTTGAGCTGCTCGCCCGACACCTCGCCGGTGTACGTCCGGACCTCGCTCACGGCACCGTGCCATGCCCTGGTGACGGCACCCGCGGCCAGGCCGGCGCCGAGCCGGAAGGCCCCACCGGCGGTCCAGGCGCTCGGCGCGGGCTGCGTCGCCGACGCGACGGGCACCGCCTTGCCGCGGGCCGCCGGCGTCCCGATGTCGCACACGGTGAGCCTGAGG
>JAEWCA010000040.1 GCA_023390875.1 Actinomycetes bacterium | reverse complement strand
TCTCGTCGGTGCCGGGCTCGACGAAGAACTCCATCTCCATCTGCTCGAACTCGCGCGTGCGGAAGATGAAGTTGCCGGGCGTGATCTCGTTGCGGAACGACTTGCCGATCTGGCCGATGCCGAACGGCGGCTTCTTGCGCGCGGCGGTGAGCACGTTCTGGAAGTTCACGAAGATGCCCTGGGCCGTCTCGGGCCGCAGGTAGTGCAGGCCGGACTCGTCCTCGACGGGGCCGAGGTACGTCTTGAGCATCATGTTGAAGTCGCGCGGCTCGGTCCACTGGCCGCGCGTGCCGCAGTTGGGGCAGGCGATCTCGGCGAGGCCGCCCTCGGGTGCGCGGCCCTTCTTCTCCTCGAACTCCTCGATCATCTGGTCCTCGCGGAACCGCTTGTGGCAGCTGAGGCACTCGGTGAGCGGGTCGGTGAAGACGCCGACGTGGCCCGAGGCGACCCAGACCTGGCGCGGCAGGATGACGGACGAGTCGAGGCCGACGATGTCGTCGCGGCTCGTGACCATCGTGCGCCACCACTGGCGCTTGATGTTCTCCTTGAGCTCGACGCCGAGCGGGCCGTAGTCCCACGCCGACCGGGTGCCTCCGTAGATCTCACCGCTGGGGAACACGAAGCCCCGGCGCTTGGCCAGGGAGACGACGGAGTCCAGGCGGGACGGTGCAGCCACGAGCGATCACTCCAGAGTGGTGGCGCCCGCGGCTGGAGGTCGCGGGCTGGGTGGACCGTGGCCGGGTGCCACGGTCGGCGTTGTCGGACAGGCTACCGGGCAGGGCCTCGCCCCTGGTCAGCGTTTTGACAATGGTTCTCGTCTCGTTGAGAATCATTGTCATGTTCTTCTCAGGACGACGAGCGCTCCGGCGCCTCGCACCGCTCGCCGCGCTGCCGGTCGTCCTGACCGTCGTCCTCACCGGCTGCGGCTCGACGTCCGCCGCGGACGACGACACCCTGCACGTGCTCGCGTCGTTCTACCCGCTCCAGCTGATCGCCGAGCAGGTCGGCGGCGACCGCGTCACGGTCGACTCGCTGACACCGCCCGGCGCCGAGCCGCACGACGTCGAGCTCTCCCCCGCCCAGGTGTCGCGGATCGACCGCGCCGACCTCGTCGTGTACCTGTCGGGCTTCCAGGCCGCGGTCGACGAGGCCGTCGAGCAGACGTCGCCCGAGCACGTCGTCGACGTCGCGGACGTCGAGCACCTCCTCACGCTCGAGGAGGAGGGGACCGAGAGCCACGACGACGAGGCCGGCGAGCACGACCACGGCCACGGCACCCTCGACCCGCACTTCTGGCTGGACCCGAGCCGCATGCCGGCCGCCGTGGACGCCGTCACCGACGCGCTGATCGAGGCGGACCCCGAGGGCGCCGACGAGTACCGCGCGAACGCCGACGCGCTGAACGCCCGGTTCGACGACCTCGACCAGCGGTACTCCGCGGGCCTCGCGACGTGCGACACCCGCACGTTCGTGACGTCGCACGAGGCGTTCGGCTATCTCGCCCACCGCTACGACCTGCACCAGGTCGGCATCTCCGGCCTCGACCCCGACGCGGAGCCGTCCCCGAAGCGCCTCGCCGAGGTCGAGGACATCGCCCGCGACAAGGGAGTGACCACGATCTTCTTCGAGCAGCTCGTCAGCCCCAAGGTCGCCCGCACGCTGGCCGCCGACCTCGGCATCGACGCCGCCGTCCTCGACCCCATCGAGGGCGTCACGGGCGACGCGGACTACTTCTCGGTCGCCGACCACAACCTGGCCGCGCTGCGCGTGGCATCGTCCTGCTCGTGAGCACGTCCGTGGTCGGGGAACCCGTCGTCCGGGCCGAGGGCGTCGGGGTCGCGCTCGGCGGCCAGCACATCCTGACCGGAGTCGACCTCACCGTGACCTCCGGCGAGGTGCTCGCGCTGCTCGGCGCCAACGGCTCGGGCAAGTCGACGCTGGTGCGCGCGCTGCTCGGCGTCGTCCCGACCAGCTCGGGCACGGTCCACCTGTTCGGCGCGCCGCTCGGCCCGGCCGCACCGTGGTCCCGCGTCGGCTACGTCCCGCAGCGGCTCCCCGCGGCGGCCGGCGTGCCGTCGACGGCGCTCGAGGTCGTGCTCGCGGGTCTGCTGCACGGTCGCACGCTCCGCCTGCCGCACGGTGCACGGCGACGCGCCCTCGACGCGCTCGCCGAGGTCGACCTCGCGGACCGCGCGCACCACCGGGTGCAGGACATGTCGGGCGGCCAGCAGCAGCGCGTGCTCATCGCGCGTGCGCTCGTCCGCCGCCCCGACCTGCTCGTGCTCGACGAGCCGACGTCCGGCATCGACATCCCCACGCAGGCGACGTTCGTCGACACGGTCGCGCGGCTGCGCGCGTCCGGCACCACGATCGTCGTGATCCTGCACGAGCTCGGCCCGTTCGCCCCGCTGATCGACCGCGCGGTCGTGCTGCGGCACGGGCGCGTGGTGCACGACGGCGCCCCGCCGCGACCGCGCGGCGACCACGCGGACGACCACCACGACCACACGCACGCCCACCCGGACCCCGAGCCGCCGCCGACCGGTCCGACGCTCTCCGTGGAGGTGGGGCCATGACGGCGGACCAGGTCGTCGAGATGCTCACCTCGCCGCTCATGCAGCGCGCCCTGCTCGCCGCCGTGCTCGTCGGCGCGGCCGCGCCCGTGGTCGGCACGTTCCTCGTGCAGCGGCGCATGGCGCTCATGGGCGACGGCATCGGGCACGTCGCGCTCACCGGTGTCGCGCTCGGCTGGCTCGTCGGCTCGTGGGCCAACCTCGTGCCGCAGGATGCCCTCGCCGTGCCCGGCGCCGTGGTCGCGGCCGTCATCGGGTCGGTCGTCATCGAGCTCGTGCGCGAACGCGGCCGCACCAGCGGGGACCTCGCGCTCGCGCTCATGTTCTACGGCGGCATCGCCGGCGGCGTGCTGCTCATCAAGGTCGCGGGCGGCACCAACGCGAACCTCATCAGCTACCTGTTCGGGTCCATCTCGACCGTCTCCACGACCGACCTGTGGTGGACCGCGGGCCTCGCCGCGGTCGTGCTCGGCGTCGGCCTCGGGCTGCGGACCGCGCTGTTCGCCGTGAGCCACGACGAGGAGTTCGCGCGCGCCAGCGGCCTGCCCGTGCGCGTGCTGTCGATGCTCGTCGCGACCATCGCCGCACTGACCGTGACCATCGCGATGCGTGTCGTCGGCCTGCTGCTGGTGAGCGCGCTCATGATCGTGCCCGTCGCGATCGCCCAGCTGTACGCGCGCTCGTTCGGCCGCACCATGGCCGCCGCGAGCATCACCGGCGTCGTTGTCAGCGTCGTCGGGCTCGTGCTCACCTACTGGCAGGACATCCCGCCGGGCGCCACCATCGTGGTCCTCGCGGTGCTCGTCTACGCGGTCGCCGCCGCGCTGCGACCGGTGCTGCGACGCCCGCAACCCGTGCGCGACCCACACCCCGACATGGTCGACGACGTGCTGCTCGCCGACGACGACGTCGACGAGGCCTGCGTCGACGAGCCCGACCCTGCCGCACCGACCCGCTGACGGCCGTGCCACCGGCCCGACGCCGCGCGACCGGCCCGGCCCGCTCGATTCGGCCCGGACGCGTGCGGCAGGGGAAGATCGGGACGTGACGGACGTCCGGGAGGCCTACGGGCTCGGTGGGGCACCCATCGGGATCGCGGTCATCGTGCTGTTCGCCATCGTGATGGCCCGCTCGCACGCCACGTACTGGGCCGGGCGCGCCGTCACGCGCGGCGCGCAGCAGGTCCACACCGGCGGTGACGCCGGTCCGGGCTGGTGGCGGTCGACGATCGAACGGCTCGAGCGGTGGACCAGCACCCGCGCGGCCCAGCGCGGCCTCGACCTGGTGCGCCGGTGGGGCGCCGTCGCCGTCACGCTCGCCTACCTCACGATCGGCCTGCAGACCGCCGTCTTCGCGTCCGCGGGGCTCATCAAGATGCGCTACCTGCGGTTCTCGCTCGCGTCCGTCCCCGGGGCGATCGTGTGGGCCGTCGTGTGGGCGACCGTCGGGTTCGGCGCGTTCTGGGGAGCCCTCGCCCTGTTCGCGGCCTCCCCGTGGGCGCTGCTCGCCGTCGTCGTCGTGCTGCTCGTGGTCGTCGTGTGGGTCGTGCGGCGACGCCTGCTGCGCCACGCGGCCGACGTCCCCGCGGACGAGCGGGCCGACGCCCTCGAC
>JAEWCA010000007.1 GCA_023390875.1 Actinomycetes bacterium | reverse complement strand
CGCTCAGGTCGAGCGGCGGCCGGGGCGTCAGGAGTGCCTGGCGTCGGCCGGGGCGTCAGGAGTGCCTGGCGTCGGGCGTGGCGTCAGGACACGGTCACGGGCTCCCGGCGCTCGGCGGCGACCTCGTCGGACTCGGCGGCCGGCACCGCGAGCGCGTCCGCCTCCTCGTCGTCGGTGAACAGGTCCTCGGCGGACGCCGAGTCGTACTGCTGCTCGTCGAGGATGCCCTCACGCTTCGCGACGACGGTCGGCACGAGCGCCTGGCCGGCGACGTTCACCGCGGTGCGGCCCATGTCGAGGATCGGGTCGATCGCCAGGAGCAGCCCGACACCGGCGAGCGGCAGGCCGAGCGTCGACAGGGTGAGGGTGAGCATCACGACGGCCCCGGTGAGCCCGGCGGTCGCGGCGGAGCCGACGACGGACACGAAGGCGATGAGCAGGTAGTCGGTGAGCGACAGGTGGATGCCGAAGATCTGCGCGACGAAGATCGCGGAGATCGCCGGGTAGATCGAGGCGCAGCCGTCCATCTTCGTGGTGGCGGCGAGCGGCACGGCGAACGACGAGTACGACCGCGGGACCCCGAGGTTGCGCTCGACGACGCGCTGCGTGAGCGGCAGCGTCCCGACGGACGAGCGCGACACGAACGCGAGCTGGATCGCCGGCCACGCGCCGCGGAAGAAGCTCGAGATCCGCAGGCCGTTGGTTCGCAGGATCACCGGGTACACGACGAACAGCACGATCGCGAGGCCGGTGTAGATCGCGACGGCGAACGACCCGAGCGGCGCGAGCAGGTCCCACCCGTAGGTGGCGACGGCGTGGCCGATGAGGCCGAGGGTGCCGAGCGGCGCGAGGCGGATGACCCACCACAGGACCTTCTGCACGATGGCCAGCGCGGACCGCGTGACGGACAGGAACGGCTCGGCGGCCTTGCCGGAGCGCAGCGCGGCGATGCCGATGACGATCGCGATGACGACGATCTGCAGCACGTTGAACGAGATCGACGTCTTCGCCGTGAGGTCGCCGCCGTCGCCCGGGGTGAGCTGCGTGCCGGCACCGAGGCCGAGGAAGTTGCCCGGGATGAGGCCGTTGAGGAAGTCGAGCCACGTGCCGGTGGTCCCGACGGCCTCGGCGCCCTCGGTGCTGAGGGTCGAGTTCGCGCCGGGGTTGAACAGGAGCCCGAGCCCGATGCCGACCGCGACGGAGATCGCGGCGGTGATCGCGAACCACAGCAGCGTCTGCCAGGCGAGCCGGGCCGCGTTCGTGACCCGCTGGAGGTTCGCGATCGACGTGACGATCGCGAGGAACACGAGCGGCGGGACGATCGCCTTGAGCAGCGTCACGAAGGACGAGCCGATGGTGTCGAGCGTCGTGGCGAGCCAGTTGGGCTCGCCGGACGCGGTGTCGCCCATCTGGAGGGCGACCCAGCCGAGCAGCACGCCGAGCCCGAGCCCGAGCAGGACCTGGACGGAGAACGAGGGAAGCCGCAGCCGACGCTGCTGCTCCGTGGTGGTGTCAGACACGAAGAGGCCTTTCAGGGCACGCGGAGGCGTGCCGAGGTCTGGTGTGCAAGGGGGACGCGTCACACGGTGACGTCAGGGGGCCCGGCTCGCCGCGACGGGCGAGGGGCAGGTGGGCCGCCGCGACGGCGGCCAGGTCCGGAGCGGTGTCCGGCGGGTCAGCGACCCCGGGTGGGACGACAGAGCGCGCTGGCGACTCGGCGAAGGTCGACGCAACGGCACTCGGTCAGGTTCCACGTGCTCACGTGGTGCAGCTCCCAGGGTGGTGTGGCGTGCGCCGCCCATGCATGACGGCCGCACATCGCAACACAGGGTAGGCCGACGATTCTTCCCGTCCTGCGCACCGACGGGCCGATGAGACCGACGTCACGGTCTCGCCCGCGCGCGACGGAACCCGGGCCGAGGTCTCCTGGGCCCGGGTTCCGTGCGTCCGCGGTCAGGCCGCTCGGCTCCGACGGACGAGGACGACGCACACCACGACGAGCGCCGCGGCGACGAGGACGAACGGCCACGGGCTGAGCTGGTCGACGCACGTGGTGTCGACGCCGCTCGTGGTGCAGACCCGCCCGGGTCCGGACCGGTTGAGCCACGCGAGGTACAGCGGCGCCGCGGCGAGCCCGCCGATCGCGCCGAGCGCCGCGGAGCCCCGCAACGCCGGGATCCGCAGCCCCACGACGACGAGGACGACGGCGACCGCGAGGAACGCGACCCCGATCGTCAGGAGGCCGGCGACGCCCAGCCCTGCGAGCGCCCCGACGAGCACCCACCACCCGTACGCCCACGGCGCGACGCGCGCGGTGCGGACTTCGTTCATCTGGTCGACCATCACGCGCTCATTCCTCTTGTCCGGACGGATAGAACGTGACCCGCCATTCCGCCGACGGCGTCCGGGCGAGGTGGAGAAGGAAATACGGGGATGTCGATTTCTCGTCGTGCTCCTCGATGCATTCCGCGTCGGGCGGAGAATCTCCCGGAGCACCTGACGCGCTGCGGCACAGCCTGCCGACGAATGTCACGGTGGCGGCGTCCCGCGTCGACTCGACAGTACCGAGCGCCACGTCGCCCCACACCCGCGGGGTGACGCCGCTCCCGTCGCCGAGCGCGAGCGCCTGGACCATGCCCTGCTCCTGGGGAAGGACGTACTGCGCGGCCGACGTGAAGTCACCGCGCGCGACGTCGACCATGTAGCTCAGCGCCACGTCACCGGGGCTGCCGGGCGGGGCCGTCACGGGCGCGGCCGACGCGGACGGCGCGGCGCCGTCGGGCGCAGCCGAGCAGCCGGCGAGTGCCATCACGACGAGCGTCCCGAGGACG
>JAEWCA010000538.1 GCA_023390875.1 Actinomycetes bacterium | reverse complement strand
GCTCGCGGCCGCGGGCGTCGGGCCCGGGACCGTCGTCGGGGTGCTGCTGGACCGCTCGCCCGAGCTCGTCGCGACGGCCGTCGCCCTGCAGCTGCTCGGCGCGACGTACCTCCCGCTCGACCCCGCGTACCCGGCCGACCGGCGCGCGCTCATGGTCGAGACCGCCGGTGCGGCGCTCGTCGTCGGCGGGCCCGGCACGGACGTCGACGTGCTCGTCGGCGGTGACGACGGGACTCCGTGGGCAGGCGCCGCCGCACCGGCCGACGTCGCGTACGTGCTGTTCACGTCCGGCTCGACCGGTCGGCCCAAGGGCGTCGCGGGGACGCACCGGCAGGTGCTCAACCGGCTGCACTGGATGTGGCGCACGTACCCGTTCGCCTCCGACGAGGTCGCCGCGCTGCGCACCCCGACCGGCTTCGTCGACTCGCTGTGGGAGATCTGGGGCGCGCTGCTGCGGGGCGTGCCGACCGTCGTCGTCGGGCCCGACGTCCAGGCCGACACCGACCGGCTCGTCGACGTGCTCGAACGGCACCGGGTCACGCGGCTGTGGCTCGTCCCGTCGTTCCTGCGCACGCTGCTCACGACCCACCCCGACCTGGCCCGGCGGCTTCCCCACCTGCGGATGTGGGTCGTGAGCGGCGAGCCGCTGGCCGCCGAGCTCGCCGACCGGTTCCACGCTGCGATGCCCGGGCACGAGCTGCACAACTGCTACGGCACCTCGGAGGTGTGGGACGCGACCTGGCGCGTCTGCCGGCCCGGCGAGCCCGTGGTCCCGCTGGGGCGGCCGATCGCGAACGTCCGCTGCCACGTGCTCGACCCGCACGGCCTGCCGACCGGCATCGGCATGCCCGGCGAGCTGTGCGTCGGCGGCGCCGGGCTCGCCGCCGGGTACCTCGGCGACGACGCGCTGACCGCGCGCCGCTTCGTCACGCACGACGGCGAGCGCGTCTACCGGACCGGCGACCGTGCCCGCTGGCTCCCCACCGGCGAGCTCGAGTTCCTCGGCCGGCTCGACGACCAGCTCAAGGTCCGCGGCGTCCGCCTCGAACCCGGCGACGTCGAGGCGGCGCTCGCGGACCTGCCGGGCGTGCTGGACGTCGCGGTCGCGGCCGGCGAGGGCGGGCTGACCGGCTACCTCGTCACCGACGACGGTCCGCGCCCCACGCTGCTCGACGTGCGGCGCCACCTCGCCCAGCGCGTGCCCGAGCCCGCCATCCCGACACGCCTCACGTTCCTGCCGTCCCTCCCGCACACGTCGAGCGGCAAGCTCGACCGGCGCGCGCTGCCGGCGCCCGACGCGGTCGGCACGGGCACGGCCGGTGCCGAGCCCCGCACGCCCGTCGAGCGGCTCGTGCTCGCCGTGTGGGTCGACGTGCTCGACGCACCGGACGCCGGGGTCGACGACAACTTCTTCGAGCTCGGGGGCCACTCGCTGCTCGCGACGCAGATCGTGTCGCGGCTGCGCCAGCTGCTCGACGTCGACCTGCCGCTGCAGCGGTTCTTCGAGGCCCCGACGCCCGCGAGCCTCGCCGCCGTGATCGTCGAGGAGGGCGACCCGGTGCGCGTCGCGCGCGTGGCCGAGCTCGCGGTCGGGCTGCTGAGCATGACGGACGACGAGGTCGCCGCCGCCCTGCGGGAGGACGCGTCATGACGGTCGTGCCGGAGGCCGTGTGGTCGCGGCTCACGTTCCCGACGAGCCTCGCGTTCGGCGACGACGGCGTCGCGTACGTCGCCGAGTCGGGACTGCCGTTCGGCGGCGCGGCACCCGGTGGGCGCGTGTGGGCGGGCACCCTCGACGACGAGCGGCGACGGCTCGTCGTGGACGGGCTGCCCGCCCCCGTCAACGGCCTCGCGTTCGACGAGGGCACGCTGCTGGTCTCCGTGCCGGGCGCGGTGCTGCGGCTCACGCGCGACGGCGTGCTGTCCACCGTGGTCGACGGCCTGCCGGCCGGCGGGAACTACCACACGAACATGGTCGCGGTCGGGCCCGACGGGTGGCTGTACCTCGGCCAGGGAGCCATGACGAACAGCGCGGTCGTCGGGCTCGACGGCATCGACCTCGGCTGGCTGCGGAACCACGACCACCCCGCCGACGTGCCCGGGTACGACGTGGTGCTGGACGACGTCGCCGTCGAGACCCCGGACCCGCTCGGTGCCCCCGGCGCGACGGCGACGACCGGCGCGTTCGCCCCCTTCGGCACGCGGCTCCCGCCCGGTTCGGTGCTGCCGGGACAGGTGCCGTGCACCGCCGCCGTCCTGCGCTGCCGGCGCGACGGCAGCGGGCTCGAGCTCGTCGCGTGGGGCACCCGCAACCCGTACGGCCTCGCGTTCCTGCCCGACGGGCGGCTGCTCGCCGTCGACCAGGGCGCCGACGACCGCGGCTCCCGACCGATCGGCGACGCCCCCGACGTGCTGTTCGAGATCCGACCGGGTGCCTGGTACGGCTGGCCCGACTTCGTCGACGGCGTGCCCGTCACCGACCCGTCGCTCACGCCGGTCCGCGGCGAGAAGCCGACGTTCGTGCTCGCCGACCACACGACGCTGCCGCCGCCCGAGCGCGGCCTCGTCCGGTTCCCGCCGCACACCGCCGCGACCAAGCTCGCGGTCGGACCGGTGGGCGACCCGCGGTGGGAGGGCACCGTGCTCGTCACGCTGTTCGGCGACGAGCGGCCCATGACCGCGCCCGAGGGTCCGCGCGTCGGGCGGTCCGTGACGAGCGTCGACACCCGCACGTGGGCCATGACCCCGCTCGTCACCGGCCCCCTGCTGCGGCCGATCGACGTGGCGTTCTCCCCGGTCGACGGCACCCCGTACGTCGTCGACTTCGGGCGGTTCGAGATGGGCCCGGCGGGCGGCGTGGAGGCCGTCGCGTCGAGCGGTGGCGTGTGGCGACTGCGGATCGAGGAGAGGGACCGACGATGAGCGCCCCGGCTGACCAGGACCTGCGACCCCAGCTGCTGCCCGGCGCGAGCGGCTGGGACCCGGACGGGACGCTCACCGCGACCCGGCGGGCGGACCGCGACGCCGTGCCGTTCGGCCGGGTGGGACCCGCCGTCGAGGTCGCGGGGCTCGTGCGGTTCGCGCCCGTGATGCTCAAGGTGCCGATCACCGACGAGGACCTCGAGGGCATCGACCCCGCGTCCGTGCGGGTGCTGCGCCGACTGCCGGGCGGCGGCGCGACCGTCGTCGAGGCGTCGGGCGCCGTGCCCGGGCTGGGTCACGCGTGGGCGGTCGTCACCGAGCCGGGCACGTACGAGGCGTTCGGGCTGCCCCTCGAC
>JAEWCA010000533.1 GCA_023390875.1 Actinomycetes bacterium | reverse complement strand
GGCGGGACCTGCCCTCGGGGCGGGTCCCGCCGCTTCGTCCTTCACAGCCCGCCTCCCCCGGGGCGGGACGATCAGGCCCGCACGGCCCGGCGGGTGCGGTCGGGCGCGTGCGGTCGGCGACGGTCGGTCAGCCGAAGCGGCCGGAGATGTAGTCCTCCGTGGCCTGCTCGCGCGGCGACGAGAAGATCGTGGACGTGTCGTCGATCTCCACGAGACGGCCCGGTTGGCCCGTCGCGGCGAGGTTGAAGAACGCCGTCCGGTCGGACACGCGCGCGGCCTGCTGCATGTTGTGCGTGACGATCACGATCGTGTAGTCCGACTTGAGCTCGGCGATGAGGTCCTCGATGGCGAGCGTCGAGATCGGGTCGAGCGCGGAGCACGGCTCGTCCATGAGCAGCACCTGCGGCTTCACGGCGATGGCGCGCGCGATGCACAGGCGCTGCTGCTGGCCGCCCGACAGGCCCGAGCCCGGGCGGTTGAGCCGGTCCTTGACCTCGTTCCACAGGTTCGCGGAGCGCAGCGACGTCTCGACGACCTCGTCGGCGTCCGACTTCGAGATGCGCTTGTTGTTCAGCCGGATGCCCGCGAGCACGTTGTCCGCGATGGACATCGTCGGGAACGGGTTCGGGCGCTGGAACACCATGCCGACCTGGCGGCGGACCGCGACCGGGTCGACGTCCGCGCCGTAGAGGTCGATGCCGTCCATCGCGACCGTGCCCTGCACGTGCGCACCGGGGATCACCTCGTGCATGCGGTTGAGCGTCCGCAGGAACGTCGACTTGCCGCACCCCGACGGGCCGATGAACGCGGTCACCGACCGGGGGTCGACCGACATCCCGACGTTCGCGACGGCGAGGAAGTCGCCGTAGAAGATGTTGAGGTCCTTGACGTCGATGCGCTGTGCCATGTCGTTCTCCTGTACCAGGTCTGTGGGCTCAGGCCCGGGTCTTGGGGGCGAACCAGCGGCTCACGCCGCGCGCCACGAGGTTGAGCAGCATCACGACGATGATCAGGACGAGCGCGGCGCTCCACGCCCGGTCGTAGTTGATCGTCGGGATGCAGGCGGCGTCGCCCGGCGTGCAGGGCACCAGGCCCGCGGCGTACTGCCGGTAGACGTAGACGGGCAGCGTCATCATGTTGCCCTCGAACGGGTCGCGGTTGATCGAGTCCGTCGCGCCGACCGTGATGAGCAGCGGGGCGGTCTCGCCGATGACGCGGGCGATCGCGATCATCACGCCCGTCGTGATGCCGGCGACCGCGGTGCGCAGGACGACGCGGATGATCGTGAGCCACTTCGGCACGCCGAGCGCCAGCGACGCCTCGCGCAGCTCGTTGGGGACGAGCCGCAGCATCTCCTCCGTCGAGCGGATGACGATCGGAATCATGAGCACCGACAGGGCGACGGCGCCGACGAACCCGCTGCGCGAGTCCGGTCCGGCGACCAGGTAGAACAGCGAGAACGCGAACAGGCCGGCGACGATCGACGGGATGCCCGTCATCACGTCCACGAAGAACGTCACCGACCGCGCCAGCGCACCGGACCCGTACTCGACGAGGTACACGGCGGTGAGGATGCCGATCGGCACCGAGATGAGCGCCGCGAGGCCGGTGATGAGGAGCGTGCCGAGCAGCGCGTGGTAGACGCCGCCGGCGTCCATGCCGCCGTACACGTTCCGCATCGAGTGCGTGAGGAAGTACAGGTCGAACCGGCCGAGGCCGTTCGCCAGGACGCTCCACAGGAGCGACACCAGGGGGATCATCGCGAGCACGAACGCCGCGTAGATGAGCCCCCGCATGAAGCGGTCCTTGCGCCGGCGCGCCGGGTCGACCTGCGTCAGGGCGAGACGCAGCGCCGACGCGTCGGGCGTGAGGGTGTCGGTGGCGGCCACGTCAGTTCGCTCCCGAGAAGTCCTTGCGCCGCGCGACGATCGCACGGGCAGCCAGATTGACGAGCAGCGTGATGACGAAGAGCGCGAGGCCGGTCGCGATCAGCGTCGATCGGCCGATGTCGTTCGCGTCGTTGAAGCGGGCGGCGATGTTCGCCGCGATCGTCTGCTGCTGGCTCGCGACGAGCAGCTTGAACGAGTAGAGCAGGCCGGGCGACAGGATCATGAGCACGGCCATCGTCTCGCCGAGCGCGCGGCCCAGGCCGAGCATCGCGGCCGACGTCACACCGGAGCGCCCGAACGGCAGGACGGCCATGCGGATGAGCTCCCAGCGGGTCGCCCCCAGTGCCAGCGCGGCCTCCTCGTGCAGGCGCGGCGTCTGCAGGAACACCTCGCGGCTGACGGCCGTGATGATGGGCAGGATCATCACGGCGAGCACGATCGACGTCGTCATCAGCACGCGAGGCGGGTTCGAGGCGTTGCCGTGCGCGTCACCGGCGAACAGCGGGATCCAGCCGAGGTAGTCGACCAGGAACTGCCACACCGGCTGCACCTTCGGTGCGAGCACCATGACGCCCCACAGGCCGAACACGACCGACGGGATCGCGGCGAGCAGGTCCACGACGTACCCGAGCGCATTCGCCATGCGGCGCGGCGCGTAGTGCGAGATGAACAGCGCGATGCCGACGGCGATGGGCACGGCGACCACGAGCGAGACGATCGCCGCGAGGATCGTGCCGAAGATCAGCGGGCCGACGACCGACCACAGGTTGCCGTCCTTCGGGATCCACGGGATCTCCGAGGCGAGGTCCGGGTGGGTCAGGGCCGGCATCGCCTCGATGACCAGGAAGATCGCGACCGACGCGAGCACCGCGAGGATGAGCATCCCCGAGCCGACGGCGACGTACCGGAAGCTGCGGTCGAGGCCGCGGTCGGCCGGGCGTGAACGGCGCCGGGGCGTGCGGACGGGCGTGACCGGCGGGGTCATCGCTGTCGTGGGGGAAGCCAACAGACTGCTCCTGTCGGGGGTGGGAGTGCGGCGTCGTCCGGCGGCCGCCAGGTCGTGCCCCTGGCCGGCCG
>JAEWCA010000463.1 GCA_023390875.1 Actinomycetes bacterium | reverse complement strand
CACACGAGGAGCAGCGCCCGGCGGCGGACCGGCGCGCGGCGCTGGGCGCGCGGGTCCTCGCCCCTCGGCCCGTGATCCGGACCCGGCGGCGGGCGCTGTCGGGCGTGTACCTGCACGGGCCGGTGGGCCGCGGCAAGACGTGGCTCGGCGACGTGCTCGTCGACCAGCTCCCGCCCGGGACCGCCCTGCGCCTGCACGCCTTCGACGCCGCGCGCCGCCTGCACCGCGCGATCGCCGGCCACGCCGGCCGACCCGGTGGGGTCGACGCCGCGATCACGCACCTCCTCGGCCGCGCCCGCGTGCTGTTCCTCGACGAGCTGCACGCCCACGACCCGGGGGACGCGATGCTGCTGTCCCGCGTGGTGCGCTCGCTGCCCGGTCGCGGTGTGCGGCTGCTCGCGACCAGCAACTACGCGCCGACGGGTCTCCTGCCCGACCCGCGCCACCACCATCTCGTCCTGCCGCTCGTCGCCGCGCTCGAGCGCACGTGCGAGGTGCTCGAGGTGGCCGGACCGGTCGACCACCGCGCTCAGGGCGAGGGCGGCGCCCGGCCAGGCTGGTCGAGCGGCGCGTGGCTCACGCCCGGGAGCGCCGCCCAGCTGGCCGCCCTGGGCCTCGGGGCGCCCGTCCCGGAGGACCGCCGCCAGCTGCGGGTGGGCGGCCGCCCGCTGTGGACGATGGGCGCCGCGGGCGACGTCGTGCACCTCCACTTCACCGAGCTCTGCGAAGCCACGACGTCGACGGGCGACCTGCTGGAGCTGGCGGACCGCTACCGGACGCTCGTGCTCGCCGGCGTCCCGGCGCTCTCGAGCACGACGGAGGACGCCCGCCGCCGCTTCGCCGACCTGGTGGACGTCTGCTGGGACCGGGACGTCCGGCTCGTGGTGCTCGCCCGCCGCGGGGCCGGCGAGGCCCTGGACGCGACGGTCTCGGACCGTGCGCGCATGACGAGCCGCCTCAGCCTGCTCCGGCAGGGCTGACCTGCGGCGCACCCTGGCGCTCCTCGACGCGCCGGTCGGTCGGCGAGGTGGGGTCTCACCCCAGCGCGCGGCGGCCGACGCTAGGACGCGCGACGAGCCCGGCCCAGCCGACCCGCCACGGCCGCGCTCACGCACCGCCGTCGAGATACCGGTCCCAGCCGCGGTCGAGGAGCTGGAACCCTGCCCGGATCGTCGCCTCGGGCTCGGGCTCCCGGCTGGCGTGCAGCTGGATCTGCAGGGCGAAGTGGGCGTACAGGCGCACCTCGACGGGCGGTTCGGTGACCCCGAGCTCGCGGGCGATGGCGGCGGCCAGCGCGTCCTCGTGACGGAGCCACATCCGCTCGGCGTACTCGACGAGCGACGGCGTCGCCTGCATGAGCTCCATCACCCGCCGCTGCGGCTCGGTCTCGAGCGCGGCGAGCTCGGCGCGGTAGTGGTCGGCGAGCGCGTCGGAGATCGACGTGCCCGGGTCGCGCTCGACGACCGCCCCGACCAGGCGGTCGTGGCGCTCGCCCTCGTCGCCGAAGGCCAGCGCCTCCTTGCGGGGGAAGTGGGCGAAGACCGTCTTCGGCGTGACGTCGGCGCGCTCGGCGATCTCGCGGACGCTGACCTGGTCGAAGCCGCGCTCGAGGAACAGGGTCTGGGCCGCCTCGAGGATCGCCGCGCGGGTCGCCGCCTTCTTCCGCTCCCGCCGTCCCGGCGGCGTCGTGCTCACGGCGTCAGCGTAGACGAGCGCGTGCCGACGGTTGACAATGAGGTAACTCGGTATAGTTTTACACTCGATAACCCAATCACCTCGGCCGGACGGCCGTGGACGACGAACGGACGGACACCATGAAGACAGCCAGGTTCGCGCTCGCGGTCGCGGCCGGTGCCGCGGTGCTGTGGTGCCTCGTCCTCCACCCGTGGCCGACGATCGCGACCCTCGTCGGCGTCGTGGCGACGGCCGCCGCCTACCTCTACTTCGTCCACTTCCGCAGGCCGAGCCGCGTGAGCACCGTCGCCGACATCGCGGACCGCAGGTGGCACACCGTCTCGCTCGGAGACACGACCGCGAGCGGCGACGGGTCGCCGTACGCCCTGTACGTGCGGCGCGGCAGCTCCCCGCACCTCGTCGTCCACTTCTCCGGGGGAGGTGCGTGCTGGGACGACCACTCGGCGGCGCGCCCGATCACCCCGTTGCGCGTCGCCCGGGGGTACACGCGCGACCTCAAGGCCTTCTACTTCGCGTCCCTGACCCGGCTGTTCCCCGCAGGGCTGACCGGTCTGGCGAACCGGCGGGACACCTCGAACGCCTTCCGGGACTGGACCATCGTGTTCGTCCCCTACTCCACGGGCGACCTGCACCTCGGCAGCACCGTGCGCACCTACACCGGCAGGCAGGGCACGTTCGACGTGCACCACAACGGGCGCCACAACGTGACCGCCGCGCTCGCGTGGGTCTTCGAGAACTTCCCCGACCCCGGCAAGGTCCTGGTCTCGGGCGAGAGCTCCGGCGCGTGGGGCTCGGCGTTCTACGCCCCCGTCGTCGCCGAGCACTACCCGGGCACGCCCATCTACTGCCTGTCCGACGGCGTCGGGATCCACTCGTCGCGCTGGCCCGAGCTCGTCGACGGCGTCTGGAAGGCCGACGTCGCCACGCATCTCGGCTTCGAGGTCGGGACGGAGCCCTACGAGGACGCCCTCACGCGTCGCGTCGACACCCGGCCCAGGGACATCAAGTACCTGCACTGCAACACGCTCTTCGACGACACGCTGACCCGGTTCGGTGCCGCGCTCGACGGCCGGCCGACCACGACGGACGCGTTCATCGACGACTGGGCCGCAGGCACCCGCCGGTCCGTGGCGAAGCTCGCGAACGCCGGGCTGCGATACCAGTACTTCCTGACGGACTGGGGCCACGACACCAAGCGGCACACCACGGCGCACACGATCACCACGAACGCCCTGTACTCCACGTGCCAGGCCGACGGCGTGTCCTACGCCGAGTGGCTCAGGCGGAACGTGATCGACGACGAGGACCTGTCGCTCGGCACGCACCTGCTCGGCTGACCTCTGTCGGCGTCGAGGCCTCGTGGCACCATCGCCGCATGGCGCCGATCCGCGTGCTGGGCACCTTCGAGACCGACCGTCTCGTGCTGCGGCCCCGCAGGGTCGAGGAGGCAGCCACGTACCGCCGGCTCTGGACCGAGCGGGACCCGCGGGTGCCGGAGCACCGGCGGATCGACGCGGACGGTCGGCCGAGCGTGGCGGACGTCGCCGCACACCTCGACGACGAGCCGGGGCTGCTCGCCGTGCACCGCAGAGACACGGGCGAGCTGATCGGCTACTGCGGCCTGACCCACGGAGGCGGGCCGACCGACGAGCCCGAGCTGGCCTTCGAGCTGCTGCGCGCGGCGCACGGCTGCGGCTACGCCACCGAGGCGGCCCGGGCGGTCGTCGAGCGGGCGCGCGAGGCGGGCCACCCCCGGCTGTGGGCGACCGTGTGGGACTGGAACCTGGCGTCCCGCCGGGTCCTGGACAAGCTCGGGTTCCACGAGACGGGAACGGTGGTGGCGGAGTCCGCCCATGGCCACAGCCTGCTCACCGTCCGGCACCTCTGAGCAGCACCGGCCGCGCGCATCTCCCCGCGGGGATCACCAGGGAGAGCCGCCCGCCGCCCGCTCGTTGCGGCGCGCGAGCTCGGCCCGTCCCTCGGGGGTGGACGCCAGGTGGGCCTCGCGGCCCCGTCGGCTCTCTGCACGAAGGACCTCCGGACGCGCGTGACCGGCGGGCCAGAAGGCGAGCTCGAACGTGTCGACGAGCGGCTCGTCGGCAAAGACGGTGCCGTCGTAGGCCGCGTCGATGCCGGCTCCGCTCCAGCGGACCCGGTAGCTCGACCCGGGCAGCGGGAGCTCGCAGACGGCGTCGCTCATGAGACCCAGCACCGTGACCTCGGGGCCCGCCGGGACGAACGTGGCCTCCACGACGTCCTCCCACCCGGCGTCGACCGGCGGCGCCTCGTCATGGAGCACGACGCGCAGTCCGACGTCGCCCGTGTGGGTGCCCGTCGTGAGGACCACGCATCCCGGCTCGCCGGCCCCGACCAGTCCGTTCTCCTGGTCGGCGAACGCCGCGGAGTAGTCCGCCATCCGCCCACCGGACTCGACGAGGACCTGGCGGTAGGCGACATGGACCCGCCCGTCGAAGACCACGCGTTCCGTCACGTGGGCCAGCGTCGCAGACGGAGGAGCTCACCGGAGCCGGTCGGAGCCCGACGCCGCGCAGCTGCTCGGCGTGTTCCTCGGGGACGTCGACCCCGCCGCCGCCGGCTCAGCCCACCCGGACCAGCTGCCACTGCTGGTTGGTGCCGTTCCAGTCGGCGTACTGGACGATGTTCCCGCCGTCGGCGGTGGACGCGCCCTGCACCTCGACGGCCCTGCCGCTGTTGCGGCTGATCAGCTGGATGTAGCCGTCGATCGTCTGGATGCTGAACTGCTGGTTGGCGGCGTTGTTGTCGCTCCACTGGATGATCGCCGCGCCGTCGGCGGTGGACCTGCCGCTCACGTCGAGGACCTTGCCGGACAGCCGTGACTTCAGCCGGTAGTACCCGTCGCCCGAGCTGACGAACTGCCACTGCTGCTGGTTGCCGTTGTTGCGGGACCACTGCGTGATGCGGGCGCCGTCGGCCGTGGACAGGTTGTAGACGTCGACCGCCTTGCCGCTGTTCCGGTTGACGAGCGTGTACCAGGCCGAGGTGTCCACCGGACCGGAGCTCCCGGACGGGGTGCCGCCGAGGCTCTCCGGCACGGCACGCAGCGCGGCGAACCAGGCGGCCGCCATCTTGTCGTAGCCGGTCGCGTTGGGGTGCACGCCGTCGACCAGGTCGGCGGTGGTCACGGCCCGGTACATGTCGACGAGGTGGACCCGCTTCCCGTTGGCGGCCCTGCTCGACACCATGCCGGGGATGGCGGCGTTGTAGGCCCGGACCTGCGAGTCGGCGAACGACACCGGGATCAGGGTCGCGACGAACACCTCGGTCTGCGGGGACGTGCTCGTGATCTTGTCGACGAGCGCCGCGAGCCGGGTGGGTGCGTTCGCCAGGTCGCGGTTCTGGGTGATGTCGTTGGTGCCGATGTGCAGCAGCACGGTGCGCGGCTGGTACGTGCGCAGCCAGCCGACGACGTTGGCGTCGATCTGGTCGATCCGCCAGCCCGAGTGCCCCTCGTGGTCGTGGTCCCCGAGGCTGGCCGGCCCGTTGTAGCCGGACCCCACGAAGTCGGTGGTGTACCCGTTCTGCGCGAGACGCTGCCACAGCCCGACGCGGTAGCCGCCGCCACCGGTCATGCCGACGCCGTCCGTGATCGAGTCGCCCAGGGGCATCACGCGGGTGCCCCCGTTGCTCTCGGCGGAGGCGGGCGCGGACTGCGTGACGGCGCCTCCTGCGAGTGCGACGCAGAGCGTGACGGCGACCAGCAGCCGTCGGGCGATTCGGTGCATGTCGTCTGCCTCCTGGAGATGGCCGCGCCGGTGCGACGAAGTCCGATGTGAGCGCTCACACGGCGGAACCGGCCCACTCTGGCACGGGGCTCGTGGGGCCTGCGATCGGGCCAAACGATTAGGTGCCGGGGCGCTGGACAAGACCGACCCTGCCCGCCATAGTCGCGCCGACCGGTGAGCCCGGGTCCCTGTCCGCCGGCTGCCAGCGGGGACCATCGGGCGCGCATCGGACGACCAACGACGATCGGACGAATCATGCGAACAACTCGACGGTGGCGCCGGATCTGGCCGACGGCCCTGGCAGCGGCGACGCTGGTCACAGGGGCGACGGTCGCCGAGGCGTCCGTGGCCTCCGCCGCGACCGGCTGCCGGGTGGACTACGTCGTCTCCTCGCAGTGGAGCGGCGGGTTCACGGCCGGCGTCAAGATCACCAACCTCGGCGACGCGGTCAGTGGCTGGCTGCTCACCTGGACCTTCCCCGCCGGGCAGACCGTGACGCAGGCCTGGAGCGCGACGGTCACCCAGAGCGGCGCCGCGGTGTCCGCGAGGAACGCGTCGTACAACGGGTCGCTGGGCGCCGGAGCGACGACTGAGCTCGGCTTCAACGGCACCTACAGCGGCGCCAACCCGGCGCCGACCTCCTTCGCGCTCAACGGGACCACCTGCACCGGGTCGCCTGGCGGCACCCCGACACCGACCCCCACGGGCACGGCGACCCCCACGCCCACGCCCACGCCGTCTGCCACCCGGACGCCGACGCCGAACCCGACGAGCGCGCCCGCGGACCTCACGGTGAATACGGGCACCAAGTACCAGACGATCGACGGCTTCGGTGCCGCCGTGTCGATCTGGGGCGGCGCGTGGTCGACCGCCGACACGCAGACGCTCGTCGGCATGGGCGACAACCAGCTCGGCCTGTCCATCGTCCGCACCGGCATCTCGCCGGTCTCCAGCGAGTGGGGCACCCAGGTCAGCGCGCTGAAGACGGCGAAGGCGTACGGCTCGGACGTCAAGATCCTCGCCTCGCCCTGGACCGCGCCGGCCGCGTGGAAGTCGAACAACAGCCGGACCAACGGCGGCACCCTGCTGACGTCGCACTACGGGGACTACGCCAACCACCTCAACAGCTACGTGCAGTACATGAAGAGCCAGGGCGTGACGATCGACGTCACGTCGGTCCAGAACGAGCCCGACTGGCACCCCGACTACGACTCGATGGCGTGGACGGGCGACACGCTCCGCAACTTCGTGCGCGACCAGGGCGCGAAGATCACGGGCACGAAGCTCCTGGTCGCCGAGTCGCTGGGCTCGAACCGGGCCTACACCGACCCCACGCTCAACGACGCGACGGCCCGCAACAACATCGGGTACATCGGGGGCCACATCTACGGCCAGGAGAACGGGCCGAACCTGTCCGCGTACCCGCTCGCCGCCCAGTACGGCAAGCACCAGTGGATGACCGAGTGGAACTACCACCAGGCCGACGGCAACGGGTCGAACATCTGGGGAGACCCGTCGAACGCCGCCGCGTGGAACGAGACGCTCGACGTGATCCTGCCCTCCGTCAACCGCACGATGGAGGCGAGCTGGAGCGCGTACGTCTGGTGGTACGGACGCCGCTACTACTCCTTCATCGGCGACGGCGAGTCGGCGTACGGCACGACGGGCGGCGCGGTCCTCAAGCGCGGATGGGCCTTCTCGCAGTACTCCAAGTACGTCCGTCCGGGCTACCAGCGCGTCGGCGTGACCGAGAGCTCGAAGGCGTCGCCGCTCGACGTCACGGCGTACCAGGGCGACGGCAAGATCACGCTCGTCATCCTCAACCGCTCGACCAGCCCGGTGAACGGCGCCGTCATCCAGGCGCCGCAGGACGTCAGGTCCGCACTCCAGACCATGACGTCGCAGTACTCCAGCCGCGCGGCCCAGACCACGACGGTCGACGGCAGCCAGGTGAAGGTCAACGTCCCCGCCCGGAGCATCTCCACCGTCGTCCTCACGCTCTGAGCGCCTGAGCGCGACCCGGCGGCACCCCGAACCCGTGGGGTGCCGCCGCGGGGGCGGCCCCCTCGGGCCGGACGGCGCGAGACGCTGTGTACGATCGACCACATGAACGTCGACTGCTGCGCGCGCGGCGTGCGCGAGATCCGCGAGACGGACTGACGTGGAGCACGAGGCAGCCCCCCGTCGAGCCCGGCGCTTCGACCCGGAGCGGCGCGACCGCATCATCGACGCGTGCCTGGAGGTGATCGGCCAGGTCGGGGTCGCCGGCGCCTCGACCCGCCGGATCGCGCTGGCCGCCGACGTGCCCCTGGGCTCCGTCAGCTACCACTTCACCGACGTCGACGAGCTGCTCCGCGAGGCGTTCGAGCGGTTCGCCCACCGGGTCAGCGACCGGTTCAAGGCGTACATGGCCCGCGCCACGACCCTCGAGGACGCCCGGCGGGCGGTGGTCGACCTGATCGCCGTCGACGTGCTCGCCGACCCCCACGAGCTGGTGCTGACCCACGAGCTCTACACGCTGGCCGCCCGCGACCCCCGCTACCGCGAGCTCACGCACGCGTGGATGGCCCGCAGCCGCCACGCCCTCGAGCGGCACTTCGACCCGACGACCGCCCGGCTGCTGGACGCGCTGATCGAAGGACTGACGATCCACCGAGCGCTCGACACCGAACCGCACGACGCGGACGAGGTCCGACGCGCGGTCGACCTGGTCACTCGACACGCGCTCGGCGCGCACCACCCCGCCTGACCGACGACGACGATGCCGGCGCCGCCGGACATGCAGCAAGGGAGCGCCCCGCGCGTGGAGAGCATCACCAAGAACCGCCAGCCGACGGCCACGCTGCGGGCGATGATCGAGCGCGCGTACGGACCCGGCCAGGTGCCCGAGGACGAGGGCTTCGCCACCGAGCTGTCGTACGGCTTCTTCAACGTCCTGTACCGGATCCGGCTGCGCGACGGCGCGCAGGTCGTCCTCAAGATCGCGCCCCCGCCCGACGTCGCGGTGATGTCGCGCGAGCACCGGATGATGCGCAACGAGCTCGCCGCGATGGACCTGGTGCGGCGCGAGTCGCACGTGCCCGTCCCGCGGGTCGACTTCGCCGACCTGACCGGCGAGATCGTCGACGCCGACTACTTCTTCATGGAGTACGTCGACGCCGCGTGCTTCGGGATCGCCGCCGAGGCCGGGGAGCTGTCACCGGAGGTCGTGGAGGCCGGGTTCGAGCACCTGGGAGCGGTGAACCGCGAGCTGAACGCCATCGTCGGCCCGCACTTCGGCCCGCTCGAGGGGCCGGGGTTCGCCACCTGGCGCGAGGCCGCGACCGCGTGGTTCGAGGACGTCCTCACCGACGGTGAGAGGGCCGCGGTGGACCTGGGCTGGAAGTACGACGACGTCCGTGAGACGTGGGACGACCACGCGAGCGTCCTCGACGACGTCACCGAGCCGCGGCTCGTCGAGGTCGACCTGTGGATGAAGAACTCGATGATCCGCGACGGGCGCATCGTCGCGATCATCGACCACGAGCGCGCGATGTTCGGCGACCCTCTCATGGAGGCCGGTCTGACCGGGCTCGACCTGCCCGTCTTCCCCGACCCGGCGCCGTTCATGCGCGGTTTCGGCCTCGGCGAGCTCGACGAGTCCCAGCGCACCCGCCGCCACCTGTACACGCTGTGGCTCGCCGCCGTCATGCTCGTGGAGACCACCTACCGCGGGCAGACCCCGCAGCAGTACCGGTGGGCCTGCGACCAGCTCGACATCGCGATGGGCCTGCTCGGGCGCACCACGTGACGACGTGAGCACCGCCACCGCGACTCCCACCGACCAGCTCGGCAGCCGCCCGGTCGGGCGGCTGCTGTGGCACGCGTGCTCGCAGACCACGTTGTCGGTGGGGGTGTACGGCATCTACGCGCTGACCAACGCGTGGTTCGTCGCGCGCGGCGTCGGGGCCACCGCGATGGCCGCGGTCAATCTCGTCGCGCCCCTGCTCCTGGCCCTCGGCGCGGTCTCGACCGCGCTCGGGGTCGGCGCCGCCTCGGTGGTCTCCCGCAGCCTCGGCGCGGGCGACGCCGCCGGCGCCGCACGAGCCGCCGGGAACGCCTTCACCGTCTTCTGGACGGCCGCGCTCACCACCACCGTCGTCGGGCTCGTCGCGCTCGACCCCCTGCTGCGCGTGCTCGGCGCCGACGGGCCGACCGTCGGCTACGCGCGCGACTACGCGACGATCATCCTGGCCGGGGCGATCGTGTCCACCGGCTTCTCCAGCCTGGTGCGCGCCGAAGGGCGGATGCGGTTCTCCACGATGCTGTGGGTCGTCCCCGTGCTGGTGCAGATCACCCTCGACCCGCTGCTCATCTTCGGGCTCGACATGGGCGTCCGCGGCGCCGCGCTGGGCACCGTCGGCGGGCAGGCCGTCTCCGCGGCCATGAGCGGGTGGTTCTTCTTCGTCCAGCGTCGGCGCCCGTACCGCGTCGGGCTGCGCGAGCTGCGTCCGCGTGCCGACGTCGTGGGCACCGTCCTGGGCATCGGCGCCCCGTCGTTCCTCGCCGGGTTCGGGGCCACGCTGCTCGCGGTCGTGGTCAACACGACGCTGTCGGCGACCGGCGGCGCCACCGCCCTGGCCGCGTTCGCGATCTGCGCCCGCATCCAGACGTTCGTCGCCATGCCCCAGCTCGGCATCAGCCAGGGGATGCAGCCGATCGTCGGCTACAACGCCGGCCGCCGGCTGCACGACCGGGTGCACCGCGCCCGCACCCTGTCGCTGCGCGCGACCCTCACCTACAGCGTCCTGGCCGCCGCCGCCGTCGCCCTGGCCGCCGGACCCCTGGCCGCCGCCTTCGTCGACGAACCGGACGTGCACGCCGCCACCGTCGACGCGCTGCGCCTGGTCGCCGTCGGGTTCGCCGCCGCCGGGCTCACCCCGCTGATCTCCGCCTACTTCCAGGCCCTCGGCCGGCCGCGCCCGTCCTACCTGCTGTCCGTCGGCACGCTCGTGGCCGTCAAGGTCCCGCTCGTCCTCGTCCTCGGGCACACCCTGGGCACCACGGGGATCTGGGTCGCGATCGCCCTCGGAGAGGTGGTCTCCGCCGTCGCCGCGGTCGTCGTGCTGCGCAGCACGGCCCGCGCCTCCGCCTGACCGCAGCCGCCGCGCGGCCGGTCACCGCGGGTCGACGCGCAACGTCGTCGCGGTCGCGACGGCGCTGGTGATCGCACGCACCGGCGCGCCGTTCCCGTACTTGGCTCGGTAGGCGTCGTCGAT
>JAEWCA010000454.1 GCA_023390875.1 Actinomycetes bacterium | reverse complement strand
CGTGAGGGCCCGCACCTGCGCGAGCGCGTCGTCGAAGCTCGCGGTCGCGGGCGCCGCCCCCGCCACGACGATGACGAGCTCGCCGCGCGTGCCGTCGGCGTTGCGCGCGCGCACCAGCGGCGTGCGGATGCGGTCCGGGGCCGACTGCCACGCGAACGCGAAGCGGTCCTTGTCGGTGATCCACTCGTGGTTGACCGTCGGGTCGTCGCCGGCGAGGCGGCGCAGCACGACGCCGCGCCGGTGGTCGACCCGGATCGCCGAGCCCTGCGAGTCGTGCTCCGCGATCCCCGGCGTCGACACCAGGTCGAACGGGCGGGACCGGAACCGGTACGCGGCGCTCGTGAGCGCGCCGACCGGGCAGATCTGCACGGTGTTGCCGGAGAAGTACGACGCGAACGGGCGGCCCGTCGTGTCCTGCATCGCCGCGCCGACCGGCGTCTCCCCCGCGAAGCCCAGCACGTCCGTGTCGAACGTGCCGATCTGCTGGTGCGCGCCGCGCTTCTGCAGGTCGATCCACACGTCGCCCGCGAGCTCCTCGGAGAACCGGGTGCAGCGCTGGCACAGCACGCACCGCTCGCGGTCGAGCAGGATCTGCGTCGAGATCGCGATCGGCTTGGGGAACGTGCGCTTGACGTCGACGAAGCGCGACGTCGCGCGGCCGTTCGACATCGCCTGGTTCTGCAGCGGGCACTCGCCGCCCTTGTCGCACACCGGGCAGTCGAGCGGGTGGTTGACGAGCAGCAGCTCCATGACGCCGTGCTGCGCCTTGTCGGCCTCGGGCGACGTGTGCTGCGTGCGCACCTCCATGCCCGGGGTGGCCTCGAGCGTGCACGACGCCTGCGGCTTGGGCATCTTCGCGAGCTTGCCGTCGCGCCCGGGGGCCCAGACCTCGACGAGGCACTGCCGGCACGCGCCGGCCGGGGCCAGCAGCGGGTGGTCGCAGAACCGCGGGATCTGGATGCCGAGGTCCTCGGCGGCCCGGATGACGAGCGTGCCCTTCGCCACGGACGTCTCGATGCCGTCGATGCTGAACGTCACCGCGTCGGTGACCTCGGGCCTCGGCTCGAGCGGGGCGGCCGGGACGAGCGGCGTCAGCGGCGCCGTGCTGCCCGCCGCCGGTCGGGGCGACGTGATGGTCATGCGTGGACCCCCGCGAGCTGCGCGCCGCTGCGGCGCGGCGTGTAGGCGAACAACGAGCTGCGCTCCGGCGGGAAGAGGACGTCGGCGGGCGTGTGGGTGCCCGCCTCGAACTCGTCCCGGAAGTATTGGATGGCCGACGTGATGGGGCTCGTCGCGCCGTCGCCGAGCGCGCAGAACGCCCGGCCGAGGATGTTGTCGCACAGGTCGAGCAGCAGGTCGATGTCGGCGCTCGTGCCGCGACCGGCCTCGAGACGCTGCAGCACCTGGAGCAGCCAGTACGTGCCCTCGCGGCACGGCGTGCACTTGCCGCACGACTCGTGCTTGTAGAACTCCGTCCACCGCGTCACCGCACGGACCACGGAGGTCGTCTCGTCGAAGATCTGCAGCGCGCGCGTGCCGAGCATCGAGCCCGCCGCGCCGACCGACTCGTAGTCGAGCGGGACGTCGAGGTGCTCGGCCGTGAAGATCGGCGTCGACGAGCCGCCCGGCGTCCAGAACTTCAGCTCGTGCCCCTCGCGGATGCCGCCGGCCATGTCGAGCAGCTCGCGCAGCGTGATGCCGAGCGGCGCCTCGTACTGGCCGGGGCGGGTCACGTGCCCGGACAGGCTGAACAGGCCGTGGCCCGTGGACCGCTCGGTGCCCATCTGCTTGAACCAGTCGGCACCGCCGACGAGGATGCCCGGCACCGACGCGATCGACTCGACGTTGTTCACGACGGTCGGCCGGGCGTACAGGCCCGCGACGGCGGGGAACGGCGGCTTGAGCCGCGGCTGGCCGCGCAGGCCCTCGAGCGAGTCGAGGAGCGCGGTCTCCTCGCCGCAGATGTACGCGCCCGCACCGGAGTGCAGCGTGATGTCGAGGTCGAAGCCCGAGCCGAGGATGTTCGTGCCGAGGTACCCGGCCGCGTAGGCCTCCTCGATGGACTTCAGCAGGCGGCGGTAGACGTGCAGCACCTCGCCGCGCACGTAGACGAACGCGTGCCGGCAGCCGATCGCGTACGACGTGATGATCATGCCCTCGATGAGGTGCTGCGGGCTGGCCATCATGAGCGGGATGTCCTTGCAGGTCCCCGGCTCGGACTCGTCGGCGTTGACGACGAGGTAGCGCGGGCCGCCGTCGGGCGCGGGCAGGAAGCCCCACTTCATGCCCGTCGGGAAGCCGGCGCCGCCACGACCGCGCAGGCCGGAGTCCTTGACCATCGTCACGACGTCGCCGGCCTGCATCGCGAGCGCTCGCCGCAGCCCGCGGTAGCCGCCGTTGGCCTCGTAGGTGCGAAGCGTCCAGGACCGGTCCTTGTCCCACGTGTCCGTGAGGACGGGGGTCAGGGTCGTCGCCATCACGACTCCTTCGCGTCGTCGGAATGCTGCTTGGTCTGCTGCTGCTCGGGCGACGCGTCACCCGCGGTCGTCGCCGGGCGCTCGGCGCTCGACTGCTCGGCGCCGGGCTTCGGCGCGTGCGAGTCGCCCGCCGCCTTCGTCGTGCGCGTGCCGCGCGCGGGCGTCTTCGTCGACGCTTCCGAGGCCACCGGACGCTCCGCGACGGGCTTGCCCGCCTCGGCACCGCCCGGGAACGGCGGCGCCTGCCAGCCTTCCTGACGTGCCAGCGCGATGCCGCGCAGCGTCGGCTCACCGGCACCGACGCCCTCGTCGGCCCGGCCGTCGCCGAAGCCTGCGAGCACGCGGGACATCTCCTTGAACGTGCACACGCTGTCGGCGCCGCGCGTCGGGGTCACCGGGTTGCCCGCGGTGAGCTCGTCGGCGAGCGCCACGGCGGAGTCGGGCGTCTGGTTGTCGAAGAACTCCCAGTTGACCATCACGACCGGCGCGTAGTCGCACGCGGCGTTGCACTCGACGCGCTCGAGCGTGATCGCGCCGTCGTCGGTCGTCTCGTCGTGCCCGACGCCCAGGTGGTCGGAGAGCTCCTCCCAGATGGCGTCGCCGCCCATGATCGCGCACAGCGTGTTGGTGCAGACGCCGACCGTGTACGTGCCGTTGGGGTGGCGCTTGTACTGCGTGTAGAACGTCGCGACGGCAGAGACCTCGGCCGTCGTGAGGCCCAGCTCGGCGGCGCAGAACGCGATGCCGCGCGGGCTCACGTAGCCGTCCTCCGCCTGCACGAGGTGCAGCATCGGCAGCAGCGCCGAGCGCTCCTGCGGGTAGCGCGCGCGGATCTGCGCCGAGTCGGCCGCGAGCCGGGCGCGCGTCGCCTCGTCGTACCCGGTGCGATGGGTCTGCCCGGGCGTGCGGGCCTCCGGTACCTGCTCGACCGACATCAGCGGTCCACCCCTCCCAGCACCGGGTCGAGCGACGCGACGGCGACGACGACGTCGGCCACCTGCCCGCCCTCGCACATGATCGACGTGGCCTGCAGGTTGTTGAACGACGGGTCGCGGAAGTGCGCACGGTAGGGGCGCGTGCCGCCGTCGGACACGAGGTGCACGCCCAGCTCGCCGCGGGGGTGCTCGACGGTCTGGAACACCTGCCCCGCCGGCACCCGGAAGCCCTCGGTCACGAGCTTGAAGTGGTGGATCAGGGCCTCCATCGAGGTGCCCATGATCTCCCGGATGTGGTCGAGCGAGTTGCCCATGCCGTCCGCGCCGATCGCGAGCTGCGCCGGCCACGCGACCTTCTTGTCGGCGACCATGACCGGCTGGCCGGCGGTGCGCTGCAGGCGGTCGAGCGCCTGCTCGACGATGTGCATCGACTGGTAGCACTCCTCGAGCCGCAGCACGACGCGGGACCAAGAATCCGCAGCGTCCGCCACAGGCACCTCGAAGTCGTACGTCTCGTACCCGCAGTACGGCGCGGCCTTGCGGACGTCGTACGGCAGGCCCGCCGAGCGCAGCACCGGGCCGGTGATGCCGAGCGCCATGCAGCCCGACAGGCCCAGGTACCCGACCTCCTTGAGGCGCAGGTGCAGGATCGGGTTCGCCAGCATGAGGTCCTCGAGCTGGCGCAGGTAGTGCCGCACCGAGGTGAGGGCCTCACGGATCGTGTCGATCGACCCGGGCGGGATGTCCTGCGCGACCCCGCCGGGACGGATGAACGCGTGGTTCATGCGCAGGCCCGTGATGAGCTCGAAGACCTTGAGGATCTCCTCGCGGGCCGTGAAGCCCACGGTCATGATCGTCGTGGCGCCCAGCTCGTTGCCGCCCGTCGCGAGGCACACCAGGTGCGACGTGATGCGGTTGAGCTCCATGAGCAGCACCCGGATGACGCTCGCGCGCTCGGGGACGTCGTCCGTGATGCCGAGCAGCTTCTCGACGGCCAGGCAGTACGCGGCCTCCTGGAACAGCGGGGCGACGTAGTCCATGCGGGTGCAGAACGTCACGCCCTGGGTCCAGGTGCGGAACTCCATGTTCTTCTCGATGCCGGTGTGCAGGTAGCCGATGC
>JAEWCA010000456.1 GCA_023390875.1 Actinomycetes bacterium | reverse complement strand
GCCGAGGCTCGCGCCTGCGCACCAGGGTCCGCGTCCCCGGACCCGGGTCAGCGGTCGCGGACCGTGAGGACGCGGAAGCCCTTGGCGCTCGCGGAGCGGTCCACGGCCACCGACGGTCCGAGCTGCTCGGCGAGCCACCGGTGCAGCGAGTCCGCGCCGAGGTTCTTCCCGACGACCAGGTGCGCCTCCCCGCCGGCGGCGCGTCGGGGCAGCCAGCGCAGCAGCAGCTCGTGCAGGGCCTCCTTGCCGACCCGGATGGGCGGGTTCGACCAGAGCGCGGCGAACCGCACGTCGTCGGGCACGTCGTCGGGCAGCGCGGCCACGACGTTCGACGCGCCCACACGCTCGGCGTTGCGGCGCACGAGGTCCAGCGCGCGCTCGTTGACGTCGACCGCCCAGACCCGGGCCTGCGGCGAGGCGAGCGCCAGGGTCAGGGCGACCGGCCCCCAGCCGCACCCGAGGTCCAGCAGGTCACCGGTCGGCGGCGGGGCGGGCACGGTGCGCAGCAGCACCTGGGTGCCGAGGTCGACGTGGTCGGGCGAGAAGACGCCGCCCGCGGTCTCCACCTGGAGCGTCCGACCAGCCAGCTCGACCGTGATCGTGCGGCGCTCGTCGGGGGACGCGGGCTGCGCGGTGAAGTAGTGGTCGTGCCCGCTCACGGCGCCGACCCTACCGGCTCGGTCGGGCGGCGACGTCGCGCCGGGCGCTCGGCCGGCAGCGAAATGCGTCGCCGCCGCGCGGTGCGCGTGCGACCCTGGGGAGACCCCTGGACGAGAGGAACCGCGTGAACGACCCGCAGCACACCACCCGCGAGACCGAGGCCGCCGTGCCGGCCCGGACGCCGCAGGAGGTGGCCGACGACGTCGTCGCGCGCGTGCTCGCCCGGGCCGGGACGGCGGTCCACGACGGTGCGACCGTCCACTCGTCGTACGACGGGGACCAGCTCGACCTCGAGGAGCGTACGTCGCTGCGCCGCGTGGTCGGCCTGTCCACCGAGCTCGAGGACGTCACGGAGGTCGAGTACCGGCAGCTCCGGCTCGAGAGGGTCGTGCTCGTCGGCCTGTTCGGGCAGGGCTCGGCCGAGGACGCCGAGATCTCGCTGCGCGAGCTCGCGGCGCTCGCCGAGACGGCCGGCTCGCAGGTGCTCGACGGCCTCCTGCAGAAGCGCCGCACGCCCGACCCCGGCACGTACCTCGGCTCGGGCAAGGCCGCCGAGCTCGCGCAGCTCGTGGCGTCCGTCGGTGCGGACACCGTCGTGGTCGACGGCGAGCTCGCACCGTCGCAGCGCCGCGCGCTCGAGGACATCGTGCGCGTCAAGGTCGTCGACCGGACGGCGCTGATCCTCGACATCTTCGCCCAGCACGCCAAGTCCCGGGAGGGCAAGGCGCAGGTCGAGCTCGCGCAGCTCGAGTACCTGCTCCCGCGCCTGCGCGGGTGGGGCGAGTCGATGTCCCGGCAGGCCGGTGGCCAGGTCGGCGGCGCCGGCGCGGGCATGGGGTCGCGCGGCCCCGGTGAGACGAAGATCGAGCTCGACCGGCGACGCATCCGCAACCGCATGGCGAAGCTCCGTCGCGAGATCGCCGCGATGGAGCCTGCGCGCCTCACCAAGCGGGCGTCCCGCAAGAAGCACGCGATCCCGTCGGTCGCGATCGCGGGCTACACCAACGCGGGCAAGTCGTCGCTGCTCAACCGGCTGACGAACGCCGGGGTGCTCGTCGAGAACGCGCTGTTCGCGACGCTCGACCCGACGGTCCGGCGGGCGGAGACGACCGACGGCCGCGTGTACACGCTCGCGGACACGGTCGGCTTCGTGCGCGCCCTGCCGCACCAGCTCGTCGAGGCGTTCCGCTCGACGCTCGAGGAGGTCGCCGACGCCGACCTGATCCTGCACGTCGTCGACGCGTCGCACCCGGACCCCGAGGGGCAGATCGCGGCCGTCCGGCACGTGTTCGCGGACATCCCGGGCGCGATGGACGTGCCCGAGATCATCGTGCTCAACAAGGCCGACCTCGCGTCCGCGGAGGCCGTCGCGCGGCTGCGGTCCCGTGAGGTGCACTCGGTGGTCGTCTCGGCGCACACCGGCGAGGGCATCGAGGAGCTCCAGGCGCTCGTCGCGGACCAGCTGCCGCGACCGGGCGTCGCGGTCGACGTCGTCGTGCCCTACCACCGGGGAGACCTCGTCAGCCGCGTGCACGAGCACGGCGACATCGAGTCCGAGGAGCACGTCGCGGACGGCACGGCGCTGCGCGCCCGGGTCGACGCGGGTCTCGCGGCCGAGCTCCAGGCGGCTGCGCTGCACCGTGCGTGACGCGCTGTCGACGGCCGGTCAGGACCTGCGGCGCCGCGCACTAGGCTGACGCGGTGCCTGCGACCGACCCGTCCGTCGACGACCTCCTCGACGTCGCGGTCGGGGTCCTCGGCGGGTCCCGACGGGACGGCCAGCACCGCATGGCGGTGGCCGTCGCGCACGCCCTGGAGACCGGTGAGCACCTGCTCGTGCAGGCCGGCACCGGCACCGGGAAGTCGCTCGGCTACCTCGTGCCGGCCGTGCGGCACGCCGTCGTCGGGGACGAGAAGGTCGTCGTCTCGACCGCGACGCTCGCGCTGCAGCGTCAGGTGATCACGCGCGACCTGCCGCTCGTCGCGGACGCGCTCGCGCCCCGGCTGCCGCGCCCTCCGCGGATCGCGCTGCTCAAGGGCTGGCACAACTACGTCTGCGTGCACAAGGTGGCCGGCGGCTACCCGGAGGACGACGCGGGGACGCTGTTCGACCTCGGCGAGCACGCGGGCGCCGCGGAGCACCCGGCCCCCGGGGGCAACGGTCGTGCGGGCGGTGGTGAGTCGCTCGGGGACCAGGTCGTGCGCCTGCGGGAGTGGGCGGACGAGACCGAGTCGGGCGACCGGGACGACCTCGTCCCGGGGGTCAGCGACCGGGCGTGGCGGCAGGTCTCCGTGACGTCGCTCGAGTGCCTGGGGTCCAGGTGCCCGATGCTCGACGAGTGCTTCCCGGAGCGTGCCCGCGCCGCCGCGCGTGAGGCCGACGTGGTCGTCACCAACCACGCGATGCTCGGGATCGCCGCGTCGGGGTCGCCGGGTGTCCTGCCCGAGCACGAGGTGCTCGTCGTCGACGAGGCGCACGAGCTCACCGACCGCGTCACGGCGCAGGCGACGTCCGACCTGTCGCTCGGCAGCATCGAGCACGCCGCACGCCTCGCCCGGCGGTACGGCGGGGTCCCGACGACGGACCTGGACTCCGCCGGTCAGGCGCTCGCGTCCGTGCTCGTCGAGCTTCCCGAGGGGCGCTTCCCGCAGGGCCTGCCGGACGCGGCGCGCGACGCCGTCGCCGCCGTCCGCGACGCGTCCCGGACCCTGCTCAGCGTGCTCAAGCCCGACACCTCGAACGGCGCCAAGCAGGCGTCCGGCGACGGCGGCATCAAGATGGCGTCGTCCGCGATGCTCGCGCTGTTCGAGGTGGCCGAGCGCATGGCCGCCGACCCGGAGGACAACCGGCACACGGTGCTCTGGTGCGCGCGCACCGAGGACCGCCGCGGCTCGGTCCAGACGCGGCTCCACGCCGCCCCGCTCGCGGTCAACGGGCTCATCCGCACGAACCTGCTCGCCGGCCGCTCGGGCGTGCTCACGTCGGCGACGCTCGCGCTCGGCGGCTCGTTCGACCCCGTCGCGCGCGCGGTCGGCCTCGAGG
>JAEWCA010000267.1 GCA_023390875.1 Actinomycetes bacterium | reverse complement strand
GCCGTGGTGCGACGGGGGTCGGGGGCGCCGGTCGAGACGACACCGACGAGCACGTCGCCGCTGCGTGTGGTCGCCGGGGTGCGCGCCGTCCCGGTCGCGCCCGAGCCGGCGTCCACGCAGAACGTGCGCCGGGCCGCCGCCCACTCGCCGACCGCCGCGTCCGTCGTGCGGTCCCCCGTGGCGGTGTGCACGAGCCAGACGTCGTCGACGTCGCTCTCGACGACCTCCCGGGCGCGCCACTCGACCAGTCCCCACCGGTGCAGGTCGAGCAGCACCTCGCACAGCTGCGGCGCGACGACGAGCACACGCGCCGCGTCGGCGAGCAGCCCCTGCACGCGCCGGGCCGCGACCGGCCCGCCACCGACCACGAGCACCTGGCGACCGGTGAGGTCGAGCCCGAGCATCGTCGTCACGGGGCCCCCACCTCGACGACGCCGTCACGCACCCGGACGGGCCACGCGGTGAGGTCGCCGGACGCGCCGGCCACCGGCGTCTTGCCCGCGGCGTCGAGGCAGACGCCCGTGACGAGGTCGAAGACCTGCTTGTACATGGGCGACGCGACCGTGGCGACCTCGACGCCGTCGACGGTGCGCGACCCGACGATGCCGCGGGACATCACGTACGCGTCGCTGTACGGGTCGTGCTGGTCGACCGCGAGGACCCGCCCGTCGACCAGCCGGAAGAGCGCGACCTGACGGCCGTCCAGCAGGGCCGCGGCACCGCGCTCGGGGGCCAGGTCGTCGACCCGGCACACGGCGGTCCACGTCGTCTTCTGGGTGTCGAGAACGGTCATGACCGCACCTCCAGGGTCGATCCGGCGACGAGCACGGGCTCTCCGCGGCCGGCCGCGGCGCGCTCGTCGGCTGTGGCAGGTCGTGCCTGGCCCCGCTCGGGGACGTAGGCCAGGGACGGGTCGGGCACCTCGGGGGCGTTGACGAACGACGCGAACCGCCGCAGCTTCTCGGGGTCCTCGAGCGTCGCGCGCCACTCGTCCTCGTACTCCTCGACGTGCTGCGCCATCTGCGCGTCGAGGTCCGCGGCGATGCCGAGCGAGTCCTGCATGACGACCGCGCGGACGCCGTCGAGACCGCCCTCCACCTCGTCGACCCACGGCGCGGTGCGCTGCAGGCGGTCGGCGGTGCGGATGTAGTACAGGAGGAACCGGTCGATCGCCTGGATCAGGTCCTCGGTGGACAGGTCCTCGGCGAGCAGCTGCGCGTGCCGTGGCGTGAAGCCGCCGTTGCCGCCCACGTACAGGTTCCAGCCCTTGTCGGTCGCGATCACGCCGACGTCCTTGCCGCGGGCCTCCGCGCACTCGCGGGCGCACCCGGAGACGCCGAGCTTCAGCTTGTGCGGCGAGCGCAGCCCGCGGTACCGCAGCTCGAGCAGCACCGCGAGCGCCACGGAGTCCTGCACGCCGAACCGGCACCACGTGGAGCCGACGCACGACTTCACGGTCCGCAGCGACTTGCCGTACGCGTGCCCGGACTCGAACCCGGCGTCGACGAGCCGCTGCCAGATGAGCGGCAGCTGGTCGATGCGGGCGCCGAACAGGTCGATGCGCTGGCCGCCCGTGATCTTGGTGTAGAGCCCGTAGTCCTTCGCGACCTCACCGATCGCGATGAGCCCCTCGGGGGTCACCTCGCCGCCGGGGATGCGCGGGACCACCGAGTACGAGCCGTCCTTCTGCAGGTTCGCCATGACGTGGTCGTTCGTGTCCTGCAGCGCGGCCCGCTCGCCGTCGAGCACGTGCGCGGGGGCCGTCGTCGCGAGGATCGACGCGACCGCGGGCTTGCAGATGTCGCAGCCGCGGCCCGTCCCGAACCGCTCGACAACCTCGGTGAAGCTGCGCAGGCCGGCGACCCGGACGGCGTCGTACAGCCCCGCTCGGGAGAGCGCGAAGTGCTCGCACAGCGCCGAGCTCACGGTGATGCCCTGCTTGGTGAGCTCGGTGGTGACGAGCTTCTTGACGAGCGGGAGGCACGACCCGCAGCTCGTGCCGGCCTTGGTGCACGCCTTCACCGCGCCGACGTCGGTGCAGCCGTGCTCCGTGACCGCGCCGCGGATGGTCCCGGCGGACACGTTGTTGCACGAGCAGACGCCCGCGTCGTCGGGCAGCTCGAGGTCCGGCGCTCCGCCGCCGCCGCCCTCGGGCAGCAGGAACACGGCCGGGTCGCCGGGCAGCTCGCGGCCCAGCATGGGCCGCAGGCTCGCGTAGGCGGACGCGTCGCCGACCAGGACGCCGCCGAGGAGCGTGCGCGCGTCGTCCGACATGACGAGCTTCTTGTAGACGCCGTTCACCGGGTCGGCCCAGACGAGCTCGAGCGCACCCTCCGTCCGCCCGAACGCGTCGCCGAAGGACGCGACGTCGACGCCGGCGAGCTTGAGCTTCGTCGCGGTGTCGGCGCCGGGGAACTCCGCCCCGCCGCCGAGCAGCCGGTCCGCGGTGACCTCGGCCATCGCGTAGCCGGGGGCGACGAGGCCGATGCAGGCGCCCTGGATGCACGCGACCTCGCCGACCGCCGACACGTCGGGGTCGTCCGTCAGGCAGGTGTCGTCCACGACGACAC
>JAEWCA010000258.1 GCA_023390875.1 Actinomycetes bacterium | reverse complement strand
TGTGTATAAGACACCGCGGCGGGGGCGTGAGCCCGCGCGCCCCGAGCGCCGCGGTCACGAGCAGCGCGCCGACCACCTCGAACGCGAACACGTAGCTGCCGAACACGAGGTGCGCGATCGCCGTCGGGTTGTTCCCGCCGTTCGCCTGCTCCAGCCCGGTGGGCCGCCCGTACGTCGCCCGGCCGACGACGCCGGCGAGCACGACCGCGAGGCCGATCCCCGCGAGCAGGCCGATCCAGCGCTGGCCGCGGATCGTCTCGACGAGCGAGTCGGACGCGTCGACGCCGACGAGCATGAGCACGAACAGGAACAGCATCATGACGGCGCCGGTGTAGACGACCACCTGGACGACGCCGAGGAACACCGCGTCCTGCGCGACGTACATGAACGCCAGCGAGATCATCACGACCACGACGGCGAGGGCCGCGTGCACGGCCTTGCGGGCGAACAGCAGGCCCAGCGCCGCGAGCACCATGATCGGCCCGAGCGTCCAGAACAGCGCCGCCTCGGCGGTGGTCGTGGTCCCGGCGTCGGTGAGCGACGTCAGCACGGCGGCGCTCACCGCGAGCCCTGCTTCGTCGCGGCGGCCACCGTCGCCGCCATCGCGGCGGCGGTCGGGGCGAGCTCGTTGGCGACGTCCAGCCCGGCACCGCCCGGCAGCGTCGGGTCGTCGGGCCGGTGCTCCGCGACCCAGGCCCGCTGCGCGTCCGTCGCGTGCGTGACCTCGCCCCGGTAGTACTCGGTGTGCGTGGTGCCCTCGACCATCGGGTGCGGCGACGCGAGCATGCCCTCCCGCATCGGCGCGAGCAGGTCGTCCTTCTCCCAGATCATCCCCGCGCGCGTGGGACCGGCGAGCTCGTACTCGTTGGTCATCGTGAGCGCCCGCGTCGGGCACGCCTCGATGCACAGGCCGCAGAAGATGCAGCGCAGGTAGTTGATCTGGTAGACGCGGCCGTACCGCTCCCCCGGGCTGAACTGCGCCTCCGGGGTGTTGTCGCCGCCCTCGACGTAGATCGCGTCCGCGGGGCACGCCCACGCGCACAGCTCGCAGCCGATGCACTTCTCGAGGCCGTCCGCGTACCGGTTGAGCTGGTGCCGGCCGTGGTACCGCGGCTTGGCGGGCACCTTCTCCGACGGGTACTGCTCGGTGACCGTCTTGCGGAACATGTTCGACAGCGTCACGCCGAACCCGCCCACGGGGGCGAACAGCTCCGCCAGGCCCGTGCGCGGCTCGATGAGCGACTGGTAGCCCTCGGCCGGGGTCGCGACCTCGCCGCCCTTCGGGCGCGCGGTGACGGCCTTCGACGGCTGGCCGGCGGCCGCGGGCTTGCGGGCCTGCTGGCCGGCGGGCCTGCCCGTGGGCGCGGCCTTGCGGGCGGGCTTCGGCTTGTCAGCCACCGTGCACCTCCTGGGTGACCTGGGGGACGTCGGTCGTCGAGCTCGAGGCCGCGGCGGCCTTCCGCTGCTTGCGCGGCGACGGCGGCAGCACCTGACCGGGCAGCGGAGGCACGGGGTAACCGCCCGCGAACGGGTCGATGACCTCGGGCCCGGGCGGCCGCTTCGGGCCCGTGGGCTTCTTCTTCTCGGGGATCGCGAACGACACGAGCAGGCCGAGCAGCACGACTCCCGCGAGCACGAACAGCGTGGTCCGCAGGTCGAGCCCGGAGAACTGGCGCACCCCCTGCACGACCGCGACGCACACGACCCAGACGAGCGCGGCCGGGATGAGGACCTTCCAGCCGAGGCGCATGAACTGGTCGTAGCGGAACCGCAGCACGGACCCGCGGATCCACACGAACAGGAACATGAAGAACCAGAGCTTCGCGAGGAACCACAGCACCGGCCACCAGCCGGTCTGCAGGAACGAGTCCGCGGGGATGAACGGCGCACGCCAGCCGCCGAAGAACAGCGTTGTGGCGACCGCCGAGACGTTGAGCATGTTGATGTACTCGGCGAGGAAGAACCACGCGAACTTCATGGACGAGTACTCGGTCATGTACCCGGAGACGAGCTCACCCTCGGCCTCGGGGAGGTCGAACGGCAGCCGGTTCGTCTCACCGACCATCGAGACGATGTAGATGATGAACGCCGGCAGCAGCGGCAGGAACCACCACACCTGGGTCTGCGAGTCCACGATCTGCGACGTCGACATCGACCCCGCGAGGATGAACACGCTCACGAGCGACAGGCCCATCGCGAGCTCGTACGAGATGACCTGCGCCGTGGACCGGACGCCGCCGAGCAGCGGGTACGTCGAGTTCGACGACCAGCCGCCGAGCACGATGCCGTACACGCCGACGGACGCGCACGCGAGGATGTACAGCACCGCGACCGGGAAGTCGGTGAGCTGCAGCGGCGTGACGTGCCCGAACATGTCGACGGCCGGCCCGAGCGGGATGACCGCGAACGTCAGCAGCGAGCAGAACACCGCGATCATCGGCGCGACGATGTAGACGAGCTTGTCGGCCGCCTTGACGGTGACGTCCTCCTTGACCAGCAGCTTCATCGCGTCGGCGAGCGACTGCAGGAGGCCGAACGGGCCGTGCACGTTGGGTCCGGGGCGGACCTGCATGCGGGCGACGACCTTGCGCTCGAACCAGATCGCGATGAGCACGCTCGTCAGCAGGAACACGATGATGCCGACGGCTTTGATGACCCAGATCCACCACGTGTCCTGGCTGAAGTCGGCCGTCACGGGCGCGACGGCGCCGCTCTCGGCGAACAGCAGCGGCCTCATGCGCCGACCTCCTCGTCACGACCGGGTGCATCTTCGTCGTCCCGGGCCTCGACCGGGGCGACCTCGCCCGGCGCGGCGGCGATCCGCACCAGGTCGCCGGCGTCCGCGTGCAACGTGTCGCGCACGGCGCTGCCGACCGAGTTGGTGGGCAGCCAGACGACGAGGTCGGGCATGTCGGTGACGACGGCGGGCAGCGTGACGGTCCCGGCGTCGGTGGACACCGCGACCCGGTCGCCGTCGTGCAGCCCGAGCTGCTCGGCCGTCCCGGCGGAGAGCCGCGCGACGGGCCGCTTCGCGGTGCCCGCCAGGAACGGCTCGCCGGACTGCAGCCGGCCCGCGTCGAGCAGCTGGTGCCACGTCGCGAGGACCGCGTGCCCGGGCTCCACGGCGGGCGGCTCGGGCGCCTCGAGCGTCGGGGCGTCGACGCGCGCACCGTCCCAGCCGCCGAGCTGGTCGAGCTCGGCGTGCACGTCGGCGACGGAGTCGAGCCCGAGGTCGACCCCGAGCGCGTCGGCGAGCGAGTGCAGCACACGGTGGTCGGGCAGCGCGTGCGACACGAGCGCCTGCGGGAACGGCCGCGGACGGCCCTCCCACGTCACGAACGTGCCGGGCTTCTCGACGGGCGGCGCCACGGGCAGCACCACGTCGGCGCGCTCGGTGACGTCGGACGGGCGCACCTCGAG
>JAEWCA010000241.1 GCA_023390875.1 Actinomycetes bacterium | reverse complement strand
CCGCCGTCGAGCACGGCGGCGGCGTCCGTCCGGCCTCAGGCCGGCGTGAGCTCGCGCTCCCGCGCGGCGGGTGCCAGGTCGGTCCCCTCGAACGAGACGTGCGGCAGGACCCGGTCGAGCCACCCCGGCAGCCACCAGTTCGCCCGGCCGAGCAGCGTCATGGTCGCGGGCACGAGCACCATCCGGACCACGGTGACGTCGAGGAGGATCGCGGTCGCGAGCCCGACGCCGAACATCTTGGTGGCGGCGTCCTGCCCGAGCACGAAGGCGAAGAACACCGCGACCATGATGAGCGCCGCCGAGGTGATGACCCGGCCGGTGCGCGCGACCCCGTGCACGACGGACCCGGTGGGCGACCCGGTGGCGACGTACTCCTCGCGGACGCGGGACAGCAGGAACACCTCGTAGTCCATCGAGAGCCCGAACAGGATCGCGAACATGAACATCGGGATGAACGACACGATCGGCACGGTCGACTCGAGCCCGATGAGGTCGGCGGCCCAGCCCCACTGGAACACCATCACCATGACGCCGTAGGCGGCGGCGACGCCGAGCAGGTTGAGCACCACGGCCTTGAGCGGCACGAGCACGGACCGGAAGACGAGCACGAGCAGCACGAACGACATCGCGAGCACGGCCCCGACGAACGCGGGCAGCCGGTCGTTGACGCGGACGCCGACGTCGGCGAAGTTCGCGGCCTGACCGCCGATGTGCGCCTCGGCCGCGGTGCCGGCGAGCGCCGCGGAGAAGACGGACGACCGCAGACGGTCGATCGTGTCGGTGGTGGCCGCGTCCTGCGGTCCGGTGCTGGGGATCGCGACGACGGTCGCGATGCCGGTCGCGTCGTCGACCACCGGGGTGCCGACCGAGGCGACCCCGCGGTCGGCGGCGATCGCGTCGACGAGCGGCCCGACCGCGGCGTCGTCCCCGTGCGTCTCGACGGCGATCACGAGCGGGCCGTTGGTGCCGGGGCCGAAGCCGTCCGCGAGCAGGTCGTACGCCTGGCGCTGCGTCCAGTCGGCCGGGAGCGCGCCGTCGTCGGGGATGCCGACGCGCAGCGCGGTCACGGGGGCCGCGAGGCCGAGGAGCAGGACGGTCGCGCCGACCGCGTACGCGCCGGGGTGCCGCGTCACGTGGCCGACCCACCGCTGCCAGCCGGGTCCCTCCTGCGGGATCTCCCGGCGCCCGACGACGCGACGTCCGGCGAGCGACAGGAGCGCGGGCAGCAGCGTGACGGACGCGGCGACCATGACGAGCACGACGACCGCGATCGCGATGCCGCCGGCGGTCATGAACGGCACGTCGGCGACGGCGAGGCCGAGGATCGAGACCACGACGATGCCGCCGGCGAACACGACGGGCTGCCCCGCGGTGGCGAGCGCCCGGCTGATGGAGTCCTCCACGCGGAGGCCGTGCGACAGGTGGTCGCGGTGCCGGGTCAGGACGAACAGCGCGTAGTCGATGCCGACGCCGAGACCCACCATCGCGCCCAGCACGGGTGCGTAGGACGGGATGTCGACGAGGTGGTTGAGCAGCGGCATCGACGCGACGCCGACAGTGAGGCCGAGCAGCGCCATGCCGATCGGGATGGTCGCCGCGACGAACGACCCGAACGCGAGCAGCAGGATGACGAGCGCGACGAGCACCCCGACCAGCTCCCCGACGCCGGCGGGCGCGGACTCGAACGCGAAGAACAGGTCCCCGCCCATCTCGACGCGCAGCACGGAGTCGTCGACGTCGGCGCCGACGTCCTTGAGCCGGTCGAGGTCCGCGGCGGACAGGTCCTCGAGCAGCGGGTACTGCACCCGGACCAGCGCGACCCGCCCGTCCGGCGACACGATCCCCGCCGACGCGCCCGGCGGTGCGCCGTCGGCCAGCGCGCCCGCCGGGTCGGTCGTGCCGAGCACGTGCGGCAACGCTGCGACGGATCGCTCCAGGTCGGCGAGCGCGGCGCGCGCGGCGGGGTCGTCGGTGAACGTCGCACCGGTGTCGGCCGGCGTCACGACGACCTGCGCGGTGAGCCCGGCCTGGTGCGACCCGGTCGCGGCGAGCAGGTCGTTCGCCTGCTGCGAGTCGAGGTCGGGCACCCGGAACGAGTCCTGCAGCGTCGAGCCGTAGGCGTTCGACAGGCCGACGACGACGACGGCGAGGACGAGCCATGCGCCGATCACGGTCCAGCGGTGCCGGGCGGCGGTCCGCCCGAGTCGAGACAGCGCGTGCGACAGCATGGGTTCCTCCCGGTGGCTGGTGCGCCGGCGGACCACCGGCGCGACGCCATCGTCCCGACGCGTCGTCCCTGGTCACATCGGCTCGGGAGCCAGGGTCGGACCGGCCGGACGGGTGGTCGGCGGCTGGCCCTTTCGGTCGATCCGCGCCGGCCGCGCAGTCCCTACGCTGAGCCGGTGATCATGCAGGCTGCCCGGCGCATCTGGGCCGAACCGCGTGCGCCGCACGCCCCGGCACGCGTGTGGCGCGACTGGGTGCTGCTCGCGGTCGTCGTGGCCGGTGCCCTGACGGAGGGTCTGCTGCGCGCGGACGTCCCCTGGCGGCCCGTCGCGATCGCGCTCACGATCGGCCTCGCGCCCGCGCTGCTGTGGCGGCGCACGCACCCGCTGGCCGTGTCGACCGTCGTGTTCGGGACGGTCACGGTGAGCGACCTGGCGTCGATGGTCGGGCGGACCGAGGAGTCCGTCGGCCTGGGGGCGATGGCGTACGTCCTCGTGATCATCTACGCGCTGTACCGGTGGGGCGCGGGCCGGGAGGTGGTGCTGGGCTCGGCGGTCGCCGCCGTCGCGTTCGGCGTCGGCACGCTGCGCGACTACACGAACCTCGGCGAGGCCGTGTTCGGGTTCGTGGTCGTGGCGTTCGCGGCGGCCCTCGGCTCGACCGTCCGCGCGATCCGGACCGCCCGGCTGCGGGCGATCGACCAGGTGCGGCTGCGCGAGCGCGAGCAGCTCGCCCGCGAGCTGCACGACAC
>JAEWCA010000215.1 GCA_023390875.1 Actinomycetes bacterium | reverse complement strand
CCTGGAAGGCCGCGGTCGTCGAGGAGCAGCTCCGTCGGCTCGCCAAGCTCGACCGCGCCGTCGAGGTGCAGGCGGCGCCCGGCGACGACGAGCGTGGTGGGCTGCGCACGCGCACGCGCATCGCCCTCGTCGCGGACGCCGACGGCCGTGCCGGGATGCGCGGGTTCCGGTCGCACGAGCTGCACGCGCTGACGTCGATGCCGCTCGCGTCGGAGGCCATCGAGGCGCTCGACCTGTTCGGCCGTCGGTGGAGTCCTGGGGCCGCCGTCGAGGCGGTCGCACCGGCCGACGGCGACACGCCGCTCGTGCTCGTCGACGGCGCCCCGTTCGACCTGCGCCGTGGCAAGCCTGACCCGCGACCCAACGCCCGGTCGTCGGTGCGCGAACGCCTGGTCCTGGACGGCCGGGCGTACGACTACCGGGTCGCCGCCGCGGGCTTCTGGCAGGTCCACCGGGAGGCGCCGGCCGTGCTGGCCCGCGCGGTCCTGGCGGGCGTCGGGGACGTGGGCGGCGCCGCGGTGCTCGACCTCTACTCGGGAGCCGGCCTGTTCACGGTGCCGCTCGCCGACGCGGTGGGGGAGTCCGGCGAGGTGGTCTCCGTCGAGGGCGACGCGCGGGCGGTGCGGGACGCGCGCCGCAACGTGCACGACCGGCCGCACGTCGAGCTGCACGCCGGCGACGTCGCCCGGGTGCTCACCGGGCGGCAGGACGCGGACTCCGACGTCGTGCACGCGGACGTCGTGGTGCTCGACCCGCCGCGCACGGGCGCCGGACGGCGCGTCGTCGAGGGCATCGCGGCACTGCGGCCCGAGCGCGTCGTGTACGTCGCGTGCGACCCCGCCGCGCTGGCCCGGGACGTCGCGCTGCTCGGTGACGCCGGCTACGGTCTGGCCGACCTGCAGGCCTTCGACCTGTTTCCCATGACGCACCACGTCGAGGCGGTCGCGGTCCTCACCCGGTGACGGGTGGCGCCGCCGTGCCGAGCGCGCGACGCACGGGTGGTCCCGGACTACCGTGGAGCGCGGAGCCGGACCGCGGCGGCCGGCGGAACAGGAGTGCGACGGTGAGCGAGCACGACGCGGCGCACCGGCTGGCGGAGGCGAGCCGGCTGGCCACCCAGGAGCTGCACAAGCAGGGGACGCCCGAGTACGACGCACGCGCCCACCAGCGGGCCGTGGAGGCCGAGCGCAAGGCGCTCGACGCGCTCCAGGCGGAGAAGGACGCGGGCGGCTCGGCCTGACGACGCAGGTCGTCGACCCCCGAACGTCGTGGGCGGCGTCGGGGGTCGATCTGCGCCACGACGTGGACAGGGGTGCGGTGGAGCCCTCCGAGCATGTATCTTGATGTCGAGATAATTTGCGATGCCGGCCGACGTAGGCTGGACGGTCGCACAGCCCGCCGTCCGGGTGACCCCATCCCCGGCAGCACCACCGGCAGACTCGCCAGCGAAGGAGCCCCACGTGAGCAGCGTCGACAGCTTCGGTTCGAAGGGAACGCTCGAGGTCGGTGACGCCTCGTACGAGGTGTTCCGCCTCTCCGCGGTCCCCGGGCTCGAGCGCCTCCCGTTCAGCCTCAAGGTGCTGGCCGAGAATCTGCTGCGCACCGAGGACGGTGCGAACATCACCGCCGACCACGTGCGCGCGCTCGCCGGGTGGGACCCCGACGCGCAGCCCGACACGGAGATCCAGTTCACGCCCGCGCGCGTGATCATGCAGGACTTCACGGGCGTGCCGTGCGTCGTCGACCTCGCCACCATGCGCGAGGCCGTCGCCGAGCTCGGCGGCGACCCGTCCCGGATCAACCCGCTCGCCCCGGCCGAGATGGTCATCGACCACTCCGTGCAGATCGACGTGGCCGGCCGCGCCGACGCGTTCGAGCGCAACGTCGAGCTCGAGTACCAGCGCAACCGCGAGCGCTACCAGTTCCTGCGCTGGGGTCAGACGGCGTTCGACGACTTCAAGGTCGTACCGCCGGGTACCGGCATCGTGCACCAGGTCAACATCGAGTACCTGGCCCGCGGCGTCATGGTCCGCGACGGGCGTGCCTACCCGGACACGTGCGTCGGCACCGACTCGCACACCACGATGGTCAACGGCCTGGGCGTGCTGGGCTGGGGCGTCGGCGGCATCGAGGCCGAGGCCGCGATGCTCGGTCAGCCGGTGTCGATGCTCATCCCGCGCGTCGTCGGCTTCAAGCTCACGGGCACCATCCCCGCCGGCGTGACGGCCACGGACGTCGTGCTCACGATCACGCAGAAGCTGCGCCAGCACGGCGTGGTCGGCAAGTTCGTCGAGTTCTACGGCGAGGGCGTCGCGGCCGTGCCGCTGGCCAACCGCGCGACGATCGGCAACATGAGCCCCGAGTTCGGCTCGACGGTCGCGATCTTCCCGATCGACTCCGTGACGATCGACTACCTGCGGCTCACGGGCCGCTCCGAGGCCCAGCTCGCGCTCGTCGAGTCGTACGCCAAGGAGCAGGGCATGTGGCTCGACCCCACGGCCGAGGGCTACACCGAGCCCGTCTACTCCGAGTACCTCGAGCTGGACCTGTCCACGGTCGTCCCGTCGATCGCGGGCCCGAAGCGCCCGCAGGACCGCATCGAGCTGTCGAAGGCCAAGGAGCAGTTCCAGCGCGACCTGCCCACGTACGCCCCCGAGCTCAACCTGGTCGACGAGGCGGAGGAGGAGTCGTTCCCCGCGTCCGACTCGCCCGCGATCTCGTCGGCGGCCGTCCGCACGTTCGCGGTGACGGACTCCGAGGGGCGCGAGTTCGACCTGTTCCACGGCGCCGTGGCGATCGCGTCGATCACGTCGTGCACCAACACGTCGAACCCGTCGGTCATGCTCGCGGCGGCGCTGCTCGCGAAGAACGCCGTCGAGAAGGGCCTCACCGCCAAGCCGTGGGTCAAGACGTCGATGGCCCCGGGCTCGCAGGTCGTCACGAACTACTACGAGAAGGCCGGCCTGTGGCCGTACCTCGAGAAGCTCGGCTTCCACCTGGTCGGCTACGGCTGCGCCACGTGCATCGGCAACTCCGGCCCGCTCGACGAGAAGGTCTCCGAGGCCGTGCAGGAGCACGACCTGGCCGTGGCCGCGGTGCTGTCCGGCAACCGCAACTTCGAGGGCCGCATCAACCCCGACGTGAAGATGAACTACCTCGCGTCGCCGCCGCTCGTGATCGCCTACGCGCTCGCCGGCACGATGGACTTCGACTTCGACGCCGACCCGCTGGGTCGTGACGAGGCCGGGCACCCGATCTTCCTCAAGGACATCTGGCCGGCCCCCGAGCAGGTGCAGGCGACCATCGACGCGTCGATCGACCGTCAGATGTTCACCGAGGACTACGCGGACGTGTTCGCGGGCGACGACCGCTGGCGTGCGCTCGAGACGCCCGAGGGCAGCACGTTCGAGTGGGACCAGCAGTCGACCTACGTGCGCAAGCCGCCGTACTTCGAGGGCATGCAGGCGCAGCCGGACCCGGTGACGGACATCTCGGGTGCGCGCGTGCTCGCGAAGCTCGGCGACTCGGTGACCACCGACCACATCAGCCCGGCCGGCTCGATCAAGGCCGACAGCCCGGCCGGTCTGTACCTCGCCGAGCACGGCGTGGAGCGTCGTGACTTCAACTCCTACGGCTCGCGCCGCGGGAACCACGAGGTCATGATCCGCGGCACGTTCGCGAACATCCGCCTGCGCAACCAGCTGGTCCCCGGCGTCGAGGGCGGGTTCACCAAGAACCTCCTCACGGGCGAGCAGACGACGATCTACGACGCGTCCGCGGCGTACCAGGCGGCGGGCGTCCCGCTCGTCGTGCTCGGCGGCAAGGAGTACGGCTCGGGCTCGTCGCGCGACTGGGCGGCCAAGGGCACGCGCCTGCTCGGCGTCCGCGCCGTGATCACCGAGAGCTTCGAGCGGATCCACCGCTCGAACCTCATCGGGATGGGCGTGCTGCCGCTGCAGTTCCCCGAGGGCGAGTCGGCCGACTCGCTCGGCCTGGACGGCACGGAGACGTTCGACATCGCGGGCGTCACGGCGCTCAACGAGGGCACGACGCCCCGGACGCTCTCCGTGACGGCCACGAAGGAGGACGGCTCGGTCGTCTCGTTCGACGCGGTCCTGCGCATCGACACGCCCGGTGAGGCGGACTATTACCGCAACGGCGGCATCCTGCAGTACGTGCTGCGGCAGGTCGCCGGCGTCGCCTGACGCCTGACCGCTGACCCGCGACGCGCCCGGACCCGGTGGGTCCGGGCG
>JAEWCA010000122.1 GCA_023390875.1 Actinomycetes bacterium | reverse complement strand
GGCCGGGCGTGTCCCCGGGGACGGCGGGCGCCGTCAAGGCCGGCGACACGGTCGCGCACGCGTCGAACGCGAACGCGCACCGGTCCCGGAACGGGCACCCGACGGGCAGCCGCGCGAGGTCGGGCGGCGACCCGGGGATGCCGGTGAGCTCGCGCCGCGGTCCGCGCAGCGGCGGGAACGAGTGCAGCAGCCCGTCGGAGTACGGGTGCCGCGGGCGCCGGTAGACGTCGTGCGCGTGGGCCTCCTCCACGATCTCGCCCGCGTACATGATCGCGATGCGGTCGGCGATCTCGATGAGCAGCGAGACGTCGTGCGTGATGAAGATGACGGAGAACCCGAGCCGGTCGCGCAGCTCGGCGATCTGCTCGACGATCTGGCGCTGCATGACGACGTCGAGCGCGGTCGTCGGCTCGTCCATGATGAGCACCTGCGGCTCGAGGGCGAGCGCCATCGCGATCATCACGCGCTGCCGCATGCCGCCGGACAGCTGGTGCGGGTACGAGCGGACCCGGTCGGCGGAGATGCCGACGAGCTCGAGCAGGTGCGCCGCCCGGTCGTTCGCATCGGACCGGGAGATGCCGGGGACGTGCGCCTGGAGCGCGTCGACGATCTGCCGGCCGATCCGGTGGACCGGGTTGAGCGAGTTCATCGCCCCCTGGAAGACGATCGCCATGTCCTGCCAGCGCGACGCGCGCAGCTCGCGGTCGGAGAGCCGCAGCACGTCCTGCGCGGACCCGTCGCGCCCGTGGAACAGCACCTCGCCACCGGTGATGAGCCCGGGCGGCGGCAGCAGCCGCGTCGCGGCGTACGCCAGCGTCGACTTGCCGCACCCGGACTCCCCGGCCAGCCCGAGCACCTCGCCGCGGTTCAGCGTGAGCGACACGTCGCGCAGCACCTTGGTGGGGTTCTCGTCGTACCCGTACTCGACGGACAGGTTCCGGATCTCCAGCACCGGGTCCGCGACGGTCGGGACGACCCCCCGGGACGAACCGGGGAAGGTCGAGACGCTCATGCCTGCTCCTCCTGTGCTGCCGCGCGCGGCCCGGACTCGCGCACCACGGGCGTGAACCCGATGCGCGGCCGGATCCCCCGCCGGCGAAGATCACGAGCCCGAAGCCCGGTGCTGCGCAGCCGCGGGTTGACGAACTCGTCGATGCCGAAGTTGATGAGGGTCAGCGCCATGCCGAGCAGCGCGATGCACAGCCCGGCGGGCACGAACCACCACCACGCCCCGCGCTGCAGCGCCAGGTTGTTCTGCGCCCAGAACAGGATGGTCCCCCAGTTCCAGTCGCTCACCGACGTGACGCCGAGGAACGCGAGCGTGATCTGCGACAGCACCGCGAACGTCACGGTGCCGACGAACCCGGCGGCGATGATCGCGGTGAGGTTCGGCATGATCTCGGCGCCGATGATCCGCCACGAGCGTTCGCCGTTGGCGCGCGCCGCCTCGACGAAGTCGCGCTTGCGCAGGGACAGCGTCTGCGCGCGCAGCACGCGTGCACCCCACGCCCAGCCCGTGATGGCGATGATGACGGCGACGGTGATGCCGCCGGCGGACGGGAGCTGCCCGGCGATGATGATGATGAGCGGCAGCTGCGGGATCACCAGGAAGATGTTCGACAGCGCCGACAGGGTCTCGTCGCCCGCTCCCCCGACGAACCCGGCCGTGACGCCGACGACCATGCCGATGAGCGTCGCGATGACGCCCGCGGTGAGGCCGACGACGAGCACGCCGCGGGTGCCGACGAGGATCTGGCTGAAGATGTCCTGCCCGGTGTGCGTGGTGCCCATCCAGTGCGACCACGACGGCGGCTGCAGCAGGTCGGCGCTGATCGCGTTCGGGTCGTACGGCGCGATCCACGGCCCGATGACCGCGATGACGCCGAAGAACGCCATGATGCCGAGCCCGGTCAGGGCCTTCGCGTTGCGCAGGAACAGGAGCTTGCGCTTGCCGGGCGCGGCCGCCGCGAGCGCCGGGGCGACGTCCTGCGGGACGTCCTCGAGGATCGTCGAGTCGATGGCCATGTCAGCCCTCCTGCCGGGTGCGCGGGTCGAGCGCGGCGTAGACGAAGTCGGCCAGGATGTTCGCGGCGAGCACGGACAGGGTGATCACGAGGAAGCAGCCCTGCATGAGCGGGTAGTCGTGCGTGGTGACCGCCTGGTAGAGCACATACCCGATGCCCTGGTAGCTGAAAACCATCTCCATGACGAGCGTGCCGCCGACGATGAACCCGAGGGACAGGGCGAACGACGACACCTGGGGCAGGATCGCGTTGCGCGCGGCGTACCCGAACAGCACCCGCCGCTCCGAGAGGCCCTTGGCCTGCGCGACGGTCACGTAGTCCTCGGACGAGACCGTCACCATCATGTTGCGCATGCCGAGGATCCAGCCGGCGATGGACGACACCACGATCGTCACCGCGGGCAGGATCCCGTAGTAGAGGACCGACCCGATGAACTCCGCGTTCAGCGACGGGATGAGCGCGCGGTCGTACGACCCGTTGGTCGGGAACCAGCCGAGGCCCACGGAGAACACGGCGATGCAGATGAGCCCGAGCCAGAAGTAGGGCACGGCCGAGAAGAACGTCGACAGCGGGAGCAGCTGGTCGGCCCACGTGCCGCGCCGCCATCCGATGCCCGTGCCGACGAGCGTCCCGATGGTGAACGAGACGATCGTGGCGAGGCCGACGAGCCCGACGGTCCACGGCAGCGCCTGCCGGATGATGTCCGCGACGGGCGTCGGGAAGAACTGGAACGAGACGCCGAGGTTGCCGTGCAGCAGCAGCTGCCAGTACTCGACGTACTGCTGCCAGATGGACTTGTCCTCCTGCAGCCCGAGCAGCGTGCGGATGGCCTGCTCGGCCGACGAGTCCAGACGGCCCTGGTACTTGGCCATGATCGCCTTGACCGGGTCGCCGGGCATGAGCCTCGGGATGATGAAGTTGATCGTCACGGCCGCCCAGGCCGTGAGCGCGTAGAAGATCGTGCGTCGCAGCAGGAACCTCATCGCTGCACCTCCGAGCCCTCGACCGCGGCGAGCAGGTCCTCGTCGACCGCGGGCCGCGCGCCGTAGGCGTCGAGCACCGAGCCCAGCACCGGCCGGTCGGCACGGTCCGAGTACCCCCAGCAGGCGGCTTCGCGCCCGGAGCCGACGGGCAGCAGCGGCGGCACCTCCGTGCGGCACAGGTCGACCGCGAACGGGCAGCGCGGGTTGAACCGGCACCCGGACGGCGGCCGGACGAGCGACGGCGCCTCGCCGCGGGCGCCACGGGCCCGGGCGTCGAGGTCCTCGGGGTCCGGCGCCGACCGCACGAGCAGCTGCGTGTACGGGTGCTTCGGGTCCTGCGTCACGGACTCGGAGTCGCCGCTCTCGACGACTCGCCCGGCGTACATGACCATCGTCCGGTCGGCGAAGTACCGGGCCGACGCGATGTCGTGCGTGATGTAGAGGATCGCGATCTGCAGGCGGTCCCGCAGGTCGCGCAGCAGGTTGAGGATGCCCAGACGGATCGACACGTCGAGCATCGAGATCGGCTCGTCGGCGAGCAGCACCTCGGGGTCGGCCGCGAGCGCGCGGGCGATCGCGACGCGCTGCCGCTGCCCGCCGGACAGCTCGTGCGGGAACTTGTCGACGTACCGCTCGACGGGCGTGAGCTGCACGCGCGTGAGCAGCGCCGACAGCGCGTCCTCGAGCGCCTGGCCGCGCAGCTTGCCCTGGTGGATCCGGACGCTGCGGGTGAGCGTGTACCGGACCGTGTGGACGGGGTTCAGCGACCCGAACGGGTCCTGGAAGATCATCTGGACCCGGCGCACGTAGGCGCGGAACTCGCGCCGCCGGCGCACCACGGCGTCCTCGCCGTGCAGCAGGATCTGCCCGCCCGTGACCGGCATGAGCTGCGCGAGCAGCCGGGCGATCGTGGACTTGCCGGACCCCGACTCGCCGACGAGCGCGACGACGCGCCCGCGGTGCAGCTCGAGGTCGACGTCGTCGACCGCGTGCACGACGTCGTGGGACCGCAGGCCGCGGACCGGGAAGTGCTTCTTCAGGCCGACGGCCTGCAGGACCGGGGCGTCCTCGCCCGGGCCGGTGCCGCCGACGGCGGCCGATGGTGCAGTCATGACCTCCCCTACAGGGTGCGGGG
>JAEWCA010000082.1 GCA_023390875.1 Actinomycetes bacterium | reverse complement strand
GGGCCGGCGCACCGGTCTTGATCTGGCCGGCGTTCGTCGCGACGGACAGGTCGGCGATCGTCGTGTCCTCGGTCTCGCCGGAGCGGTGCGAGGTCATCGTCGTGAAGCCGTTGCGCTGCGCGAGCGTCACCGCGTCGAGCGTCTCGGTCAGCGTGCCGATCTGGTTGAGCTTGACCAGCAGCGAGTTCGCGGCCTTGGTCTCGATGCCGCGAGCCAGACGCGTCGGGTTGGTGACGAACAGGTCGTCGCCGACGATCTGCACGCGGTCGCCCACCTCGGACACGAGCTGCGACCACGAGTCCCACTCGTCCTCGGACAGCGGGTCCTCGATGGAGACCAGCGGGTAGTCGCGGATGAGCTGCTCGTAGTACGAGATCATGAACTCGGGCGTCTGCGCCTTGCCCTCGAACTGGTAGGCGCCGTCCTTGAAGAACTCGGTGGACGCGACGTCGAGCGCGAGGCCGAGGTCGGTGCCGGGCGTGAAGCCGGCCTTCTCGATGGCCTCGAGGATGAGGTCGAGCGCGGCGCGGTTCGACTCGAGGTTGGGGGCGAAGCCGCCCTCGTCGCCGAGGCCCGTCGCGAGGCCCTTGGCCTTGAGCACCGACTTGAGCGAGTGGTAGACCTCGGCGCCGGTGCGCAGGGCCTCCCGGAACGTCGTGGCGCCGATGGGGGCGACCATGAACTCCTGGATGTCGACGTTGGAGTCGGCGTGCGACCCGCCGTTGAGGATGTTCATCATCGGGACGGGCAGGACGTGGGCGTTCGGGCCGCCGATGTAGCGGAACAGCGGCAGGTCGGCCGAGTCGGCGGCGGCCTTGGCGACGGCCAGCGAGACGCCGAGGATCGCGTTGGCGCCGAGCTTGCCCTTGTTGGGCGTGCCGTCGAGGTCGATGAGCGCGGCGTCCACGAGACGCTGCTCGGTCGCCTCGAAGCCGATGAGCTCGGGGGCGATCTCGTCGATGACCGCGTTCACGGCCTCCTCGACGCCCTTGCCCAGGTAGCGGGACTTGTCGCCGTCGCGACGCTCCACCGCCTCGAACGCGCCCGTGGAGGCACCCGAGGGAACCGCTGCACGCGCGATGGTGCCGTCGTCGAGTGCCACCTCGACCTCGACAGTGGGATTGCCGCGAGAGTCAAGGATCTCGCGGGCGCCGACGGCCTCGATGCTGGCCATGCGTGCTCCTTCGACAGCAGGGTGGGTTTACGACCTCACCCTAGTGGGGCCCCGCACGGGCCGTCGTGGGACGTCGGACCTTGGACATGGCGGCGCCGCACAGGTAAGGACGCCGCCCGTCACACGGCCTGGGCGATCCTCTCCGTCTGCTCCTTGGCGTCCCCGAACAGCATCGACGTGTTCTCCCGGAAGAACAGCGGGTTCTGCACGCCCGCGTACCCGGTGGCCATCGACCGCTTGAACACGACGACCTGCTTGGCGTGCCACACCTCGAGCACGGGCATGCCGGCGATGGGCGAGCCCGGGTCGTCGAGCGCCGCCGGGTTGACGGTGTCGTTCGCGCCGATCACGAGCACGACGTCGGTGTCGCCGAAGTCGTCGTTGATCTCGTCCATCTCGAGCACGATGTCGTACGGCACCTTCGCCTCGGCGAGCAGCACGTTCATGTGCCCGGGCAGCCGCCCGGCGACGGGGTGCACGCCGAACCGCACCTCGACCCCGCGCGCCCGCAGCTTCGCGACGAGCTCCGCGACGGGGTACTGGGCCTTCGCGACGGCCATGCCGTAGCCCGGCGTGACGACGACCCGGCGCGCGTCGCGCAGCATGTCTGCGACGTCGACCGCGCTGACCTCGCGGTGCTCGCCGTAGTCGTGGTCGCCCGCGACGACCGTGCCCTCGGACGTGCCGAACCCGCCGAGGATCACGCTGATGAACGACCGGTTCATGGCCCGGCACATGATGTAGCTGAGGATCGCACCGGACGAGCCGACCAGGGCGCCGGTGACGATGAGCAGGTCGTTGCTGAGCATGAAGCCCGCCGCAGCAGCGGCCCAGCCGGAGTACGAGTTGAGCATCGACACGACGACCGGCATGTCACCGCCGCCGATCGACGCGACGAGGTGCCAGCCGAGCGCGAGCGCCACGACCGTCATGAGGATCAGCGGCACCACCGAGTGCGACGCGATGAACCACCACAGCAGCCCGGCGGACGCGACGAGCGCCCCGAGGTTCATCCAGTTCCGGCCCGGCAGCGTGAGCGGGGCCGACGCGATCCTCGCCGAGAGCTTGAGGTACGCGACGACCGACCCCGTGAACGTCACGGCGCCGATCAGCACGCCGAGGAACACCTCGACGAGGTGGACGGCGTCGGGCGCCTCGGTGAGGAACGAGTTGTAGCCGACGAGCACGGCCGCGAGGCCGACGAAGCTGTGCAGGATCGCGATGAGCTCGGGCATCTGCGTCATCTCGACGCGCCGGGCCTGCCACGTGCCGACGACCGCGCCGACCAGGAGCACGACGCCGATGAGCGCGGCCGTGACCGACGCGGGCCGCTCGCTCGCGTCGAGCGACAGCGCGATCGTCGCGGCCAGCGCGAGGACCATGCCGATCATGCCGAGGGCGTTGCCCCGGCGGGCGCTCTCCTGGCGCGACAGACCAGCCAGGCTCAGCACGAACAGCAGCGCGGCGAGGACGTAGACGGCCTGGGCGAGGGACGTCAGGGTCATCAGGCGTCCTTCCGGAACATGCGGATCATGCGGTTCGCCACGAGGAAGCCGCCGAAGATGTTGATGCTCGCGACCGCGGCGGCGACGCAGGCCAGGACCGTGACGAGCGGGTCCGACGACCCGATCTGCAGGAGCGCGCCGACGAGGATGATGCCGGAGATGGCGTTCGTCTGGGCCATCAGTGGGGTGTGCAGCGAGTGGCTGACGTTGGAGATCACGTAGAACCCGACGACGACGGCCAGCACGAACACCGTGAAGTGGCCGAGGAACGCCGGCGGCGCGAACGAGATCGCGAGCGTGACGAGCACGGCCGCGAGGCCGAGGCCGACGGTGCGCCGCTGACGTCGCCGGAGCGCGGCCTCGTGCGCGACCTGCTCGGCGCGTGCGAGCTCCTCGGCCGTCGGCGCGGTGTCCGACGGCCCGGGCATGCTCGCGGACACCGCGACGGGCGGCGGCGGCCACATGAGCTCGCCCGCGCTCGTCACGGTCATGCCGCGCTGCACGGGGTCGTCGAGGTCGAGCACGAGCGCGCCGTCCTTGCCCGGCGTGAGGAGCTGCATCAGGTGCACGACGTTCGTGCCGAACAGCTGCGACGTGTGCTGCGGCAGGCGGCCCGCGAGGTCCGTCCACCCGACGATCACGACGCCGTTGTCCGTCACGATGCGCTCGCCCGGCACCGTGAGCTCGCAGTTGCCGCCGCCCGACGCCGCGAGGTCCACGATCACGCTGCCCGGCCGCATGCCCGCGACCATCTCCGCGGTGATCGTCCGGGGTGCCTGCCCGCGCACGAGCGCGGTCGTGATGACGACGTCCGCGTCGGCCGTCTCCCGCGCGTACACCTCCGCGGTGAGCCGCTCCTGGTCCTCGGTGAGCGCCGACGCGTACCCGTCCGCGCTCACCTGCTGCTGGGCCTGGTCGGCCCGCACGAACGTCGCACCCATCGACTCGATCTGCTCGCCGACCTCGGGGCGCACGTCGAACGCCCGCACCTGCGCGCCCAGGCTGTCGGCCGCGCCGATCGCCGCGAGACCCGCGACGCCCGCGCCGATCACGAACACCTTCGCGGGCGGCGTCTTGCCCGCCGCGGTCACCTGGCCGGCGAACATGCCGCCGTACTGCTCCGCGGCCTCGATGACGGCCCGGTAGCCCGCGACGTTCGACAGCGTCGACAGCACGTCGAGGCTCTGCGCGCGCGAGATGCGCGGCACCGCGTCGAGCGACAGGGCCGTGACCCGTCGCGCGGCCAGCTTCTCGACGAGGTCCGGACGCGTGGCCGGCGAGAGCATCGCGACGAGCACCGCACCCGACCGCATGGCGTCGACCTGCGTGCCCCACGGTGCGCCGACGGCCGTGACGACGTCGCTCCCCCACACCTGCGTCGCGTCGCCGACCACCGCACCCGCGGCCTCGTACGCCGCGTCGGAGAACGTCGCCTCCGCACCCGCACCCGCCTCGACCACCACGTCGTAGCCGAGCGCGCGCAGCTGGCCGACCGTCTTCGGGGTCGCCGCCACCAGTCGCTCACCGGCGCGGATCTCCCGGGGGACACCGATCGTCGTCACACGTGCCTCCAGTCGTGCTGTGCGGTCCAGTCGTGCTGTGCTGCCGTGCGGTGCTGCCGTTCCAGGGGCCGAGGCTAGCGACCGCGCAGCGGGCCTACCGTGACACAAGTCCCAGACGGGACGCCGTGGCGTCCGCCGTCGTCAGGTCGGGGGCTGCTCGGCCGCCCGGACGTCCGCCTCCCAGGCGCGCGCGACCCGCCGCAGCTCGCCCTCGGCGTCGAGCCCCGCGGCCCGCGCCTCCGCGACGAGGGCGAACAGC
>JAEWCA010000059.1 GCA_023390875.1 Actinomycetes bacterium | reverse complement strand
GTCGGGTGGGGCGAGGAGGGGACGCACCACCCGACCGGACCGGTTCTCGCGCGTCGAGGGGGTGGGACCATGGATCTGCCGGAGAGGGTCGCGGTCACCGAGGCCGCGGCCGACCTGCTGCGTCGGCTGCGTGAGCAGCACGGCGAGCTGATGTTCCACCAGTCGGGCGGCTGCTGCGACGGCTCGTCGCCGATGTGCTTCCCGGCAGGGGAGTTCCTCACGGGCGACGTCGACGAGCACCTCGGCGACCTCGACCTGGGCGACGGCGTGACCGTGCCGGTGTGGATGACGAAGGCGCAGTACGAGTACTGGAAGCACACGCACCTGACGATCGACGTCGTGCCGGGCCGGGGCGCCGGGTTCTCGCTCGAGGCGCCCGAGGGCGTGCGGTTCCTGCTGCGCTCGCGGCTCCTCACGGACGAGGAGTTCCTGGCGCTGCAGGGGGCGGGCGTGCTCTGACGGATCCGGGCGGGACGTCCCTCGTGGGCAGGTCTGTCGCCCGCGGGATCCACCGTCTAGCGTGCGGGCATGACGAGCGAGACACCCGCGACCGACATCGAGCCCGACACCAAGGACTGGACCTGGGTCCTGTCCGAGCGCTGCCCCGAGTGTGGCTTCACGGCCGCCGACGTGGACCCCCGCTCGATCGGCGGCACGGTCCGTGACCTCACGCCGCGGTGGGTGTCGGCGCTGCACCGCGAGGACGCCCGGGTGCGCCCGGAGCCGGCCACGTGGAGCACGCTCGAGTACGGCGCGCACGTGCGGGACGTGCTGCGGGTGTTCGACGAGCGGCTGGCGCTGATGCTCGACCAGGACGACCCGCCGTTCGCCAACTGGGACCAGGACGCGACCGCGCTCGCGGACCGGTACGACCTGCAGGACCCGCGGGTCGTGGCGGACGAGCTGGTGGACGCGTCCGAGGTGATCGCCGCCCGGTTCGACGCCGTGGGCGACGACCAGTGGGAGCGCCCGGGCCGCCGGTCGAACGGGTCGGTGTTCACCGTGCGGACCCTGGGCCAGTACTTCCTGCACGACGTGGTCCACCACCTGCACGACGTGCGCGCCTGACGCGCCCGCCGCCTGTCCTCAGGGCCGCTGCGAGTCCTGCCGGGCCAGGTCGATCACGTCGAGCAGCAGCTGTGTGCCGTGCACGCGCAACGTCGACGCGAACAGCTCAGGATCACGCGCGCGGGCCGCGGCGACGATCGCGCCGATCTTCTCGGCGACCAGCTGGCGCGGCACCTCGCGGCCGAACAGGTTGAACGCCCGGTCGACGTGCAGACGCAGGCGGCTGATCGACGACGCAACGACGGAGTTGTCGCACCGGTCGACAACGAGGTTGGCGATGCCGATCCCGAAGAGCGGTTCCGCGACCGGCTGGGGACCGACGGCCTCGCCGAACGCCCGTCGTTCGGCGGTCGCGAGCCAGTCGAGGTCGAACTCGTCCAGGTTCGGCAGCGCCAGCCGTCCGGCGAGGCCGAGCAACGCGCCGTACACGACGACGGTCTCGGTGAGCAGGTCGAGGTCGAACGGCGCGACCCGGTAGCCGCGACTGGCCTCGATGTGCACCAGCCCGGCCTCCGACAGGCGTCGGAGCGCCTCGCGGATGGGCGTGCGCGACACCTGCAGGCGGTCGGCGACGTCCGCCTCCCGGAGCGCCGCCCCCGGTGCGAGCCGGCCCTCGACGATCTCCCGCTCGATCTGGCGGTACACGCCGTCGGCGAGCGCGGTCGTCGACGGACGCGGAGCGAGCGACGCGTCGGACGTGGACACAGGACCTCCTCATGGGACGGCTTCTCGCGCCAGCCTAGGGCGGGCGACGTGCGGGCTCAGGCGGTGACCTCGACGCTCTTCCGGGTGCCCCAGCCGACCTTCGTGACGGTCGCGAGCGCGTAGAGCCGCAGGCCGCCGATCACGGTCGCCTGCCACAGGCCGACGAGCGGGGCGCACGCGAACGTCAGCGCACGCTGCCCGGCCGACTGGTCGCTGCGGCGCAGCGACAGGTACGGGGTCGAGAGCAGCAGCACGAGAGCTGCCGCGACGGCTCCCGACCAGGCGAGCGCGCTGAGCTGGACGCCGTGACCGGCGATCGTGATGCCCACGATCACGGCGACCCCCGCGACGGTCCGCGCCCACTTGAGCAGGTGGACCCAGTACGCCAGGCCCCGCAGCGGGAGCTCCTGGAAACGGCAGGCCGCCCGCAGGTACGACCCGCGCATCCACCGCAGCTGCTGGCGGGCGTGGTGGCTGAGCCGCTCGGGCATGAGCGTGAAGGCGAACACCGAGGAGTGCTGCACCGCGCGACCCCGCTGGAGCGCGAACATCGTCAGGAGGCTGTCGTCGGACTGCTGCACGGGTCTGCCGAGCAGCGTCTCGCCGAGGTACTGCTCGGCGTTGTCCAGGAGCACGGCGGCCCGGTAGTAGGCGCAGCCGCCCGAGTTCACGAGCACGCACCCGATCGCCGACAGCCCTCCGCGGTCGACCATCTGCCACGCGCCGAACCAGACCTCCTGGAGCCGGGTCAGGAGGTTGCTCCGGTAGTTGAGGACCAGGATGTGACCGGCGACGGACTGGACGGTCTCGTCCGCGAACCGCGTGATCGCGAGCTCGGTCGCCCGGGCGTCGACGATCGTGTCGCTGTCGACGGTCAGGTAGATGTCGGCGTCCGGCGCGTGGCTCGCTCCCGTCATCTGCGCCCGCCGCTTGCCCCCGTTGACCTGCCGGGTCCAGGTGCCGGCCACGCCGGTCTCCTCGCACCGGCGCAGGAACCACGCCTTGACGTCGGCGTAATCGCCGCTCGTCGACCCGTCGTCCACGACGCACACGGCGCTGAGCGGACGGGTCTGCGTGAGCAGCGACGACAGGCAGCGGCGCAGCGCGTCGGGGTCCTCGTTGTACGCGGGGACGAGCGCGGCGACCGTGAGCCCGGACGTGGGCGAGCCGCCCGCCGGCTCGGGGCGCGGCTGCTGGTCACGGGTCGCGAGGACCAGCTGCACCAGCACGCACAGCACGGCCACGAGATAGGTGCCGTCAACCCAGGGGTTGCGGTCGGCGACGACGATCATCCACAGGTGGAAGCTGCCGTAGAGCGCCATCGCGACGGCCGTCCCAGTGAGCAGCCAGGTGGCGGCGCCCGAGCTCACGCGTGCCGACAGCTCGTCCCCGTCGGGTGCGACGCCCGTCATGACGACGCCTGCCGCGACGACCTGCGTCCGGGACGCCGGCGGGCGAACCTCAGCAGCACCGCCCCCAGGACCACCAGGGCCGCGGCAGACCCGAGGATCCAGGTGGCTCCGGTGGAACCGGTCGCGGCCAGCCCGCCCGCTGCGGTGCCGGCGGCCAGCACCTCGGCGACCACGGTGGGGTGCCCGTCACTCATGTCTCTCACTCCTCTGCACGTTTTGGTATACCGATGCGGTCAAGACTGCCAACTTCGTGGGCAATCGACGTGGGACCAACGTCTCTATTAGCGGTTGCCGGTATACCCATAGCGTGGATAACGCACCCGCTCCTGCGACCCGAAGAGAGACAACCCGTGACCACGCAGACGCTCCCCCGCCCCACCGACGACCGGCTCCCGTCGTCCGACCGCGACCGGTCGACCCGGTACGACGTCGCGATCGTCGGCCTCGGCTACGTCGGCCTGCCCCTCGCGCAGGAGGCGTGCCGGACCGGCCTGACCGTCGCGGGGTACGACCTGTCGACCCCGGTCGTCGACGGGCTGCTGCACGGCCTTTCGCACGTGGACGACCTCAGCGACGCCGACGTGCGCGACATGTCAGCGGCGGGATTCGCACCCGGCAGCGACGCGTCCGTGCTGGGCGAGGCCGCCACGATCGTCATCTGCGTGCCCACCCCGCTCTCGGCGACCGGCGGCCCGGACCTGGGCGCGGTGCGCGGTGCCGTCCGCACCGTCGGCGAGCAGCTGCAGCCCGGCACCCTCGTGATCCTGGAGTCCACGACGTACCCGGGGACGACCGAGGACGTCGTCGCCCCCATGCTCGAGGAGTTCTCCGGGCTGCGCGCCGGCCGCGACTTCGCGCTCGCGTTCTCGCCCGAGCGGGTCGACCCGGGCAACGCCCGGTTCGGTATCCGCAACACCCCCAAGGTCGTCGGGGGCCTGACCCCGACGTGCACCGAGCGCGCGGTCGAGTTCTACGGCAAGGTCGTCGACCGCGTTGTGCCCGTGCGGAGCACGCGCGAGGCCGAGACCGCCAAGCTGCTCGAGAACACCTATCGCCAGGTCAACATCGCCCTCGTCAACGAGCTGGCCCGCGCGTTCCACGAGCTCGACATCGACGTGTGGGACGTCATCGGCGCGGCCGAGACCAAGCCGTTCGGCTTCCAGGCGTTCCGCCCCGGCGTCGGCGTGGGCGGTCACTGCATCCCGATCGACCCGATGTACCTCAACCACCACGTACGGCAGCAGCTCGGCCGCCCGTTGCGGATGGTCGAGCTCGCGCAGGAGATCAACACCTCCCAGCCGGCCTACGTCGTCGCGCGCGCCGAGGAGCTGCTCGGCCGGTCGGGCCTCCGCCTGCAGGGTGCGACGGTCCACCTGCTCGGCGTCACGTACAAGGCGAACATCGCGGACGACCGGGAGTCGCCCGCGACCCCGCTCGCCGAGCTGCTCGTCGCGGCCGGTGCGCACGTGACGTTCCACGACCCGCTGGTGCGCGAGTGGGACGTCGCGGGCGTGCAGCGCGTGAACGACGCGGACCAGGCTGCCGCGGTCGCGGGCGCGGACGTCGTCGTGCTCGTCCAGGACCACGACGAGTACGACGTCGACGCCCTGGCGCGCGCGGCCCGGACGTTCCTCGACACCAAGGGCGCGGCCACCACCGCGGCGGCCCACACGCTCTGAGCGGTACGGCGCGGCGATTGTCCACAGGGTTCGTCCACACCCGTGTGTAGAGCGGGTGAAGCCTGTGGATGACGGTTGTCACCGCAGGTCATCGCGACTCGCCGGGCGCCACGCCGAGCGGAAACATGCCGGAATCACCGCGTGTGTACCGTCCGCCGCCATGAGCCTGGCTGACGTCGCGTTGCCGGTGGGACTGGTGGACAGGCACGTGCTCGTCGTGCCGCGCGGGACGGACGTCCTCGCGCTCGCGGCAGCGTGGTTCCCGGACGCGGAGTGGTCGAGACCCCCGGTGCAGGCGGGCGTCGGCGGGCGGATGACCGGCGCGCGGTTCCGCGGCATGGCCGCCCAGCCGGTGGCGGCCGCGGCCGGCGTGCTGCGGGTCGACG
>JAEWCA010000470.1 GCA_023390875.1 Actinomycetes bacterium | reverse complement strand
GCCGAGACCGGCGCCGACGTCGTGGTCGCCGACGTGACCGTCGAGGCCGACGTCGCCCGGCTCGCGGCCCACGTCGAGGCGACGGGCGGGCTGGACGCGCTCGTCAACAACGCGGGCGGCGCGCTGGGGCTCGAGCCGGTCGAGGCGACGGACGCCGAGCAGTGGCGCCGCATGTACGACCTCAACGTGCTCGGCACGCTGCGCGTGACGCAGGCCCTGCTGCCGCAGCTGCGCACGCGCGGGGGCGGCGACGTGGTCGTCGTGACGTCGACGGCCGCGTACGGCGCGTACGAGGGCGGCGCCGGGTACACGGGTGTCAAGGCCGCCGAGCGGATGCTCGCGACGACGCTGCGGTGGGAGATCGTCGGCGAGCCGATCCGGGTCATCGAGATCGCGCCGGGCGCGGTCGCGACGGAGGAGTTCTCGCTCGTGCGGTTCGGGGGCGACGCCGAGCGGGCCGCGGCGGTCTACGCGGGCTACCAGCCGCTCGTGGCGGACGACGTCGCGGACGCGATCGTGTGGACCCTCACGCGGCCGGCGCACGTCAACATCGACACGCTGGTGGTCCGTCCGCGCGCGCAGGCGAGCAACACCAAGACGGCGCGCACCGGCGTCTGACGGCCGGAGGGTCGCATCGCGGACACCCGCGCGCGGGCCCGGAAATCATTACGTAGGGTAACGGTGTGCCTTCAGCGTCGCCCGCACGCCCCGCTCCCTCATCCCCACCCCTCACCCGCCGCGACGGCGAGTCGACCACGCGCGTCCTGCTCCGCCTGGTCGCGTGGGCGCGGCCGGCCGTCCCGCGCGTCGTCGTCGGCGGGCTCACCGCGCTCGCCGCGAGCCTGCTCGCCCTCGCCGTCCCGCAGGTGCTCCGCGCGATCGTCAACGGCCCGCTGCTGAGCGACGGCTCCCGGCGGGGCGTCGTGCTCGGCGCGCTCGTGGTGCTCGCGCTCGGCGTGCTCGAGGCGTTCTTCGTGTGGTGCCGCCGCGCCCTGATCGCGACGCCGGGCACGACCGTCGAGCGCGAGATGCGGACGTCGCTGTTCCGCCACCTGCTCGACCAGCCGGTCGAGTTCCACGACCGCTGGTCGGGCGGGCAGCTGCTGTCCCGGGCGATGGGGGACCTCGGCACGATCCGCCGCTGGACCGTGTTCGGGCTGGTCATGCTCGTGGTCAGCGCCGTCACGGTCGTCGTCGGGACCGTGCTCATGTTCCTCACGAGCTGGCAGCTCGGGCTCGTCTACCTGGTCGGCGCCGTGCCGATGGTGTGGCTCGGGTTCCGGTTCCGGGAGGACTACAAGGTCGTCGCCCGGCGCGCCCGGGAGCAGGCCGGCGACCTCGCGACCGCGGTCGAGGAGTCGGTGCACGGGATCCGCGTGCTCAAGGCGTTCGGCCGGGGCGAGGACGCGCTCGACGACTTCTCCCGGCAGGCGTCGCAGCTGCGCGACACCGAGGTGCACAAGGCACGCACGCTGTCGCGGGTGTCGTTCGCGCTCGGGGCGATCCCGGAGGCCGTCCTCGCCGTCGCGCTCGCGATCGGCGTGACGCTCGCGGCCCGCGGCGAGCTCAGCGTCGGCGCGCTCGTCGCGTTCTTCGCGACCGCGGCGGTCGTCAACAACCCCGTCGAGCGACTCGGCCAGCTGCTCGCGATGACGTTCGACGCGAAGGCCGCGACCGACCGGTTCCTGCAGGTGATGGACACGCCTCCGACGGTCCTGGACCCCCGGGACCCGGCGGTGCTGCCGGCCGTCGACCCGGCAGGGTCTCGGGTCGAGCTCGCCGGCGTGCGGTTCCGGCACCCGGCCGTCGTCGCGGGACGCCCCGTGCCCGAGCGGGGCCGCGCGGACGAGGTGCTCGCGGGCGTCGACCTCGTGCTCGAGCCGGGCGAGACGATGGCGCTCGTCGGGCTCACGGGCAGCGGCAAGACCACGCTCCTGCAGCTCGTGCCGCGGCTCTACGACGTCACCGCGGGGACGGTCCGCATCGACGGCGTCGACGTGCGCGACCTCACCCGCACCGACCTGCGGCGCGCGGTGGCCGTCGCGTTCGAGGACCCGATCCTGTTCTCGGCGTCCGTCCGCGACAACGTGCTCATGGGCGTCGACGACCCGCGGGACGCCGACGCCGTGGTCGCACAGGCCCTCGAGGTCGCGAGCGCCGGCTTCGTGCACGCGCTGCCCGACGGGCTCGACACCGTGATCGGCGAGGAAGGGCTCAGCCTGTCCGGCGGCCAGCGGCAGCGCGTGGCGCTCGCGCGCGCGATCGCGGTCCGGCCCCGGGTGCTGCTGCTCGACGACCCGCTGTCGGCCCTCGACGTCGCGACCGAGGCCGCCGTCACGACCCGGCTGCGCGAGGTGCTCACCGGCACCACCACGCTCGTCGTCGCGCACCGGCCGTCGACCGTCGCGCTCGCCGACCGTGTCGCGGTGCTGGAGGACGGGCGCATCACGGGCGTCGGGACGCACGAGGACCTGCTCGAGCGGCACCCGCACTACCGGTTCGTGCTCACCGCGATGCAGACCGCCGACGAGGGCGCGGACGCGCGCGACGCGGTCGAGGAGGTGGCCCGATGAGCGCCCTCACCGACCAGCCGACCGAGCACGCCGACGTCCCGCGCGACGAGTCCCGGCGCATCCGGCGACGGTCGCTCGCGCTGCTGGGGTCGCTCCTGCACCCGGTGTCCCGCCCGACGTGGTGGACCGTGGCGCTCGTCGTCGGCTCGCAGCTCGCGGCCGTCGCCGGGCCCGCGTTCGTCGCGTACGGCATCGACCACGCGCTGCCCGCCCTCACGGACGGCGATGCGCGGCCGATCGTCCTCACCTCGGGCGCCTACCTGGTCACCGCGCTGGTCGGCGGCCTGCTCACGGCCGCCGCCGTCCGCTCGACGGCCCGGGTGAGCCAGACGATCCTGCTGGACCTGCGCCGCCGGGTGTTCCGCCACACGCAGCGCCTGAGCCTGGAGTTCCACGAGCGGTACACGTCGGGCCGCATCATCAGCCGCCAGACGTCCGACCTCGACGCGCTGCGTGAGCTGCTCGACGGCGGCGTGACGACCCTGGCGAGCAGCGCGCTCGCGATGGTGCTCACCGCGGTCTCGCTCGCGCTGCTCGACTGGCGCAGCGGCCTGCTGCTGCTCGTCGCGGTCGTGCCCGGGCTGGTCGTGACCCGCTGGTTCCAGGTCCGCTCCCAGGTGCAGTACCGCAAGCAGCGCACGGCGGCCGCGCGGCTCATCGTGCGGTTCGTCGAGACCATGACCGGCATCCGCGCGGTGCAGGCGTTCCGGCGCGAGACGCAGGTCGCCGGGACGTACGACGACCTCGCCGAGGACTACCGCGCCACCAACGCCGAGGCGATCCGCGTCAACGGCGTGTTCGACACGAGCCTCACGCTCATCGGCAACGTCACGGTCGCGGCAGTGCTGCTGGTCGGCGGGCTGCGTGCGCTCGACGGCGCCCTCGACGTCGGGGTCCTGGTGGCGGCCGTCCTGTACGCCAAGCGGTTCTTCACGCCGCTGTCGCAGATCGGCATGTTCTACAACGCGTTCCAGTCGGCCACCGCGGCCCTCGAGAAGCTCGCGGCGCTGCTCGCCGAGGAGCCGACCGTCCCCGACCCCGAGCGGCCGGTCCGGCTCGAGCGGCCGCGCGGCGACGTGCGGTTCGACGGCGTCGAGTTCGGCTACGGCTCGGGCCCGACGGTCCTGCCGCGGTTCGACCTGCACCTGCCCGCCGGGCAGTCGGTCGCGCTCGTGGGGGAGACGGGCGCAGGCAAGTCGACCGTCGCGAAGCTGCTCGCCCGGTTCTACGACGTGCGCGAGGGTGCGGTGCTGCTCGACGGCGTCGACCTGCGGGACGTCGACCCGGTCGACCTGCGTCGTGCTGTCGTCATGGTGACGCAGGAGGCGTACCTGTTCTCCGGCTCGGTCGGCGCGAACATCGCGCTCGGGCGGCCCGGCGCGAGCGCCGCGCAGATCGAGGCGGCCGCGCGGGCCGTCGGCGTGCACGACCTCATCGCGTCGATGCCCGACGGGTACGACACCGAGGTCGACAAGCGCGGCGTGCGCCTGTCGGCGGGCCAGCGGCAGCTCGTGTCGTTCGCGCGGGCGTTCCTCGCCGACCCGACGCTGCTCATCCTCGACGAGGCGACGAGCTCGCTCGACGTGCCCGGCGAGGCGCTCGTGCAGGAGGGTCTGCGCACGCTGCTCGCCGGGCGGACCGCGGTCGTCATCGCGCACCGGCTCTCGACCGTGATGGGGTCGGACCGGGTGCTCGTGGTCGACGGCGGCCGGATCGTCGAGGACGGGTCTCCCGCCGACCTCGTCGCACGCGGCGGGCGGTTCGCCGACCTGCACGCGGAGTGGCAGCGGTCGCTGCACCGGGCCGGCTGACGGGTGCGCCGCCCGACCCTCACGGGGCCGGGCGGCGCAGCACCTCGGAGGGACCGGACGGCGCCGCACCTCGCAGGGACCGGGCAGCGCCGCACCTCACAGGTGCCGGGCGGCGTACTCGTGCAGCGCGTCCCGGACGAACGTCGCGCCCTCCTCGCCGCCGTAGTGCGCCGAGAAGCGCGCGTCCGCGACGTACATGTCCGCGAGCCCCTCGATGTAGGCCCGCACGGGCGTGGTCCCGTGCCCGGGCGTCCCGGGGATGGACGAGAGCCAGGCGACGTGCCGTCGCGCGAGGTCCTGGGCGTGCTCGGAGCCGGGGTCGGTCCCCGACTCGGCGGCCTGCGCCCACTGCGTCGCGAGCTCTGCGGTGCGGGCCTTCCACGCCGCGCGCTCCTCGTCGCTCATGCCGCGCCACCAGGCGTCTCCCGCGGCGTACGTGTCGGGCCCCCAGCGTTCCTCGACCTCGGCCTTGTACTGCGTGTGGTCGAACCCGTCGAACATGTCCTCGGCCATGAGCCGACCTCCTTCTTCTCGTGCGGTGAGGGTGCGCTCCACGGACGCGACCTGGCGCGCCAGCCGCTGCTGCTCGCTGCGCAGCCAGTCGAGGTGGCGGCGCAGCGCCGCGGACTCGTCCTGCTCGCGGTCGAGCACGCGGCCGATCTCGGGCAGGCCGAGGCCGAGCCCGCGCAGCAGCAGGATGCGCTGCAGGCGCACCAGCGAGCGCTCGTCGTACCAGCGGTAGCCGTTGTCGCCGACGCGGCTGGGCTCGAGCAGCCCGATCGCGTCGTAGTGCCGCAGGGTGCGGCTCGTGGTGCCCGTGAGCCGGGCGACCTCCTGGATCGAGGCCTCCATGCGCCCCTCCTTCCCGTGTGACCTTCACGGTAGGAGTTGACGCAGCGTCAAGGTCAAGCGGCGAGCTGTTCCAGGTGTGCGAGCACCTGCGCGGCGAGGTCGCGCGGGTGGTCGACGATCCCGAGTGCGCCGGCGGCGGCCAGCTCACCCGGTGCCGCGTAGCCCCACGAGACACCCAGGCAGTCGATGCCGTGCGCCCGCGCGCCGTGCACGTCGTGCTCGCGGTCGCCGACCATGAGGACGCGCGCGGGTGCGCCGCCCCTCGCGGCCAGCGCGTGCCCGACGACGTCGGCCTTGCTGGACCGTGACCCGTCGAGCGAGGCGCCCGCGAGCCCGTCGACCAGCGGGGTGAGGCCCGTGTGGTCGCACAGGGTCGACGCGTACGCCTCGGGCTTGGACGTGGCGAGGACCAGGGTCAGTCCCGCGTCGCGCAGCTCGCCGAGCGCCTCGGGGATGCCGTCGAACACCGGGGTCTCGAGCATCGCGCCGCCGACGTACACGCGGCGGTACGCGGCGATCGCGTCGTCGACCCGCTCCGCCGGCACGCCGTGCGCGAGGAAGAGGTCGGCGAGCGGGGGGCCGACGAGCGAGCGCAGCACCGCGGGCGCCGGTGCGGGCAGCCCGAGCGCGTCGTACGCCGCGGCGAGCGACGTCGTGATGGCGGGGGCCGAGTCGAGCAGCGTGCCGTCGAGGTCGAGGAGCACGAGGGGGCGCGTCATGCGGACGAGTGTCGCCGCTCCCGCGCTCGGGTGCGGCGGGCGTCCGCCCCGGAACGCGGCCGTAACCTCGCAGACGTACCCTGCCGGGCATGGCGACGACCGAGGCACGCCCGGGCCAGCAGCCGGCCGACGACCGCGAGGTGCTGACGTGGGACCTGTTCGGGGTCGCGGTCCGCGAGCTCGCGCAGCAGGTCGCCGACTCAGGCTTCGTGCCCGACGTGGTGGTGGCCGTGGCGCGCGGGGGACTGCCGCCCGGAGGAGCGCTCGCGTACGCGCTCGACACCAAGGCGGTCGGCACGCTCAACGTCGAGTTCTACACGGGTGTCGACGAGCGGCTGCCCGACCCCGTGGTGCTGCCTCCGCTGCTCGACACCGACGCGCTCGACGGGTTGCGCGCGCTCGTCGTGGACGACGTGGCCGACACCGGTGAGACCCTCGCGCTCGTGCAGGACCTCATGACGCAGCACTGTGCCGAGGTGCGGACCGCGGTGCTGTACGCGAAGGCCCGGTCGGTCGTCGACCCGTCGTACGTGTGGCGGCGGACGGACCGGTGGGTCACGTTCCCGTGGTCCGCCGAGCCGCCGGTGACGGCCGCGGTACGGGACGACGAGCGGCGCGCGCTGGCCTGACGGCCACGGCGGACCCGACTGCGGGATTGCGCTTTCCATGTGCGTCGTGCCAGGCTGACGGGCAACCGGTGAGAAACCGGTTTCCGAGATGGTCAGGCACCGCGGCCGCGACGACGCCGAGCCGGCGGTACGGGACGAAGGAGTTCCATGCGCTCGACGATCCGCCTCCACCACGACGACGCGCCCGACCGGCGGCGCGCGTCCCGACGGGCTCGGACCGGAGCCGTCGCGCTGCTCGCGGCCGCCGCGCTTGCCGGGGTCGCCGTCCCGCCGACGCTCGCCGCCCCG
>JAEWCA010000438.1 GCA_023390875.1 Actinomycetes bacterium | reverse complement strand
GCCGGGCTCAGAAGCCCGTCGACGTGACCTCCGGGTAGTACTTGCGGAACTTGCGCACCTGGTTGACCAGGGCCAGCAGGATGTACAGCCGGCGCCGCGGCGACAGGTCCCCCGGGTAGCTCAGCGGGTGCGCGACCGCCTTCGTCCTCACGAGCCGGCGGACGCGCGCGGTGAGCTGCGGGTCACGCACGTACCGCAGCAGGAGCCGGTGCGGCACGACCGCGTAGAGCACCTCGCGGTCGACGACCACGGGCGGGACCGACCGGCCCTCGACGACGTCCTCGACGACGAACCGCGTCGGGTTCGCCCCGGCCGCGGTGACGTAGTAGTTGTTCCGGCCGATCCGGGGGTTGACCTCGAAGAACCGGAACTGCCCGCTGCGCGGGTCCACCTTGACGTCGAAGTTCGCGAAGCCGCGGTAGCCCGTCTCGGCGAGGAACGTGCGCGCCTGGGCGAGCATCGCGTCGTCCCGGTCGGTGATCATCGCCGCGGGGTTGCCGAGACCGGACGGCGTGTGCTCCTCGAGCAGCACGTGCGCCGAGCAGAGCAGCGTGATCTCGCCGTGGCTGTCCACGTAGGCGGTGATGGACCGCATCTGCGTGTCGTCGCCGGGCACGAGCTCCTGCACGACGAAGCGCCCCTGGAACCCGGCGCCGCGCAGCGCCCCCCAGAGCCAGGCCAGCTCGGCGGGCGTGGCGATCTCGAAGACCTTCTTCTTGCCCGCGAACTCGACGTCCTGGTAGTCGGCGCTGCTCGCGGCCTTCGCGATCACGGGGAACTCGAGGTCCACCGCGACGTCGGGCGCACCGGTCGCGAAGTCCTGCACGATCGTGCGCGGCACCGAGATGCCGAGCCGCTCGCAGATCTCGGCGAACGTCGCCTTGTCGGAGATCTGGTCGAGCAGCTCCTGGGACAGGAACGGCACGGCGTAGAACTTCTCGAGCTCCTCGCGGTGCTGCACGACCACGCGGACCAGCCAGTCCGAGTTGGCCATCAGCAGCAGGCGACGCTCGGGCATGCTGCGCGCGACCTCGAGCAGCCGGTCGACCAGCTGCTGAGGGTCGTGGCCGTCGGCGACGATCTCGTGCCGGACGATCCGCGAGTGCTGGACGGGTCCGAGTGCCGCACCCGCGACGACGACCGACGTCACTCCGTACTGCTCGTGGAACGACCGGGCCAGCGCGTAGACGCCGATGTCGGCGCCGAGGATGACGGGCTGGAGCTCGCCGCTCACGCGTCCTGCTCGGTGCGGTCGGCGGACCACAGGGTGTGGAACGTGCCCTCGCGGTCGGTGCGCCGGTACGTGTGCGCGCCGAAGAAGTCGCGCTGCGCCTGGATCAGCGCCGCGGGCAGCCGCTCGGCACGAACGCCGTCGTAGTAGGACAGCGACGACGCGAACGCGGGCGTCGGCACGCCGTGCAGCGCTGCGCCGGCGACGATCCGCCGCCACGCCTCGACGCCGTTGCCGACCGCACCGGTGAAGTACTCGTCGGCGAGCAGCAGCGGCAGGTTCGCGTCGCGCTCGTACGCCTCGGTGATCCGGTTGAGGAACCGCGCGCGGATGATGCAGCCGCCGCGCCAGATGCGCGCCATCGCACCGCGGTCGATGTTCCAGCCGAACTCCGCGGACGCCGCCGCGATCTGGTCGAAGCCCTGCGAGTACGCGACGACCTTCGACGCGTAGAGCGCGAGCCGCACGTCCTCGACGAAGGCGTCGCGGTCCGCGATCTCCCACGGCGTGGTGTGCGCGGGCAGCGTGCCCACGGCGGCGGTGCGCTGCGGCACCGAGCCGGACAGCGCACGCGCGAACGTGGCCTCCGCGATGCCGGTGATCGGGACGCCGAGGTCGAGGCCGTTCTGCACGGTCCAGCGACCGGTGCCCTTCTGCTCCGCCTGGTCGAGCACGACGTCGACGAACGCCGCACCGGTCTCGGCGTCCACGTGCTGCAGGACGTCGGCGGTGATCTCGATGAGGAACGACTCGAGGTCGCCCGTGTTCCACTCGGCGAAGATCTGCCCGATCTCCGCGGCCGAGGCGCCGAGCCCTTGCTTGAGCAGGTCGTACGCCTCGGCGATGAGCTGCATGTCGGCGTACTCGATGCCGTTGTGCACCATCTTGACGAAGTGGCCCGCACCGTCCGGTCCGACGTACGTGCAGCACGGCACGCCGTCGACCTTCGCGGAGATCTTCTCGAGGATCGGGCCGAGGGACTCGTACGACTCGGCCGTGCCACCGGGCATGATCGACGGGCCCAGGAGCGCGCCCTCCTCGCCGCCCGAGACGCCGGAGCCGACGAAGTGCAGCCCCTTCTCGCGCAGCGCGGCCTCCCGGCGGATCGTGTCGGGGAAGTGCGCGTTGCCGGCGTCGACGACGATGTCGCCCTCCTCGAGGAACGGCACGAGCTCGTCGATCACCGCGTCCGTCGGGCCGCCGGCCTTGACCATGACGACGACCTTGCGCGGGCGGGCGAGGCTCGCGACGAAGTCCTCGACCGACTCGGACGGCACGAACGCGCCCTCGTCGCCGTGGTCGTCGACCAGCGACTGGGTCTTGGCGTAGGAGCGGTTGTGCACCGCGACGGTGTAGCCGTTCCGCGCGAAGTTGCGGGCGAGGTTGCGGCCCATCACCGCCAGTCCGGTGACGCCGATCTGCGCTGTTCCGGTCGCGGTGCTGTCAGCCATGCGGGGAGTGCTCCTTCGGTCGACGGTCGACGTGTGCTGCGCCGTGCGTACGGCATGCCACGGGGCGTCGACCGGAGTGGTGGGTGCGGGCGTCAGCCTAGTCGCGCACCACACCCGTCGAAGCGGCGTGCCGGACCGCGAGACGGGCACCCCGGCCGTACGCTCCACCCCGTGACCCCCGCCGGACCCGACGACGTCCCCGCCGAGTTCATCCGCGCCCTGCGTTCGCTGCGCGGCGTGGCCGTCCGGCCCGAGGTGATCCTCGACGAGGTGCCCGGTCCCGCCCGGATCGCCCCGTTCACGGCCGCGCTCACCGCCGAGGTCCGCACGGCCCGCCGGTCCGTCGCGGCGGCCGAGCTCGCGTCCGGTCGCTTCGTCGTGCTCTACGACCCCGACGGCCAGGAGGCCTGGGAGGGCTCGTTCCGGCTGGTGACGCTGGTCCGCTGCACGCTCGAGCCCGAGGTCGGCGCGGACCCGCTGCTCGCCGAGGTGGCGTGGTCGTGGTTCACGGACGCGCTCGAGTCGGCCGGCCTGACGCCCCACGCGGCGGGCGGCACCGTGACGCGCGTGCTGTCGCAGAGCTTCGGCGCCCTGGAGCGCCGCTCGGAGCAGACCGAGCTCGAGATCCGCGCGTCCTGGACGGCCGCGGGTGAGGACCTGGGCCCACACCTGCGCGCGTGGGCGACGCTCCTGTGCACCGCGGCAGGACTGCCGCCCCTGCCGGAGGGCGTCGTGCCCCTGGCCCCGCGCCGCTGAGCGGGTCGCGGCACCCGCACGGCTGAGCCGGTCGAGGGCCCCGTACGCCGGGCCGGACCGCGGGATCGCTCCCAGTCACCCCTGGTGCTGCCTCAAGTCACGAGGGTGCGCTGCCGATGGATCGGTCGTGAGCATCGAGCCCCTCCGTCGCGACGTCGCCCCGGTCCGCCGGGGCCTCGCCCCGCCCACCGTCCCGACCCTGCGGCGCGCCCCAGCGCCCGCCGGCCA
>JAEWCA010000390.1 GCA_023390875.1 Actinomycetes bacterium | reverse complement strand
GCACCGACGCGCGCCCCGGCCCGTCCGATCGACCAGATCGACGTCGAGACGGCGCGTGCCCGGCCCACGGGGGTCGACGAGCTCGACCGCGTTCTGGGCGGCGGCATCGTGCCGGGCGCGGTGGTGCTGCTGGCGGGCGAGCCGGGTGTGGGCTAGTCGACGCTGCTGCTCGACGTGGCCGCCCGCGCGGCCCGCACCGGCCGGCGCGTCCTCTACGTGACGGGCGAGGAGTCGGCGGCGCAGGTCCGGCTGCGGGCCGGCCGGATCGAGGCGCTCGACCCGCAGCTGCTGCTGGCCGACGAGACGGACCTGGCGACCGTGCTGGGCCACATCGAGCAGGTGCAGCCCGACCTGCTGGTGCTCGACTCGGTGCAGACGATCGCGTCGGCGGCGATCGAGGGCACCGCGGGCGGTGTCGCGCAGGTCCGCGAGGTCACGGCGGCCGTCATCGCGGCGGCGAAGTCGCGGGACCTGCCGGTGGTGCTCGTCGGGCACGTCACGAAGGACGGCTCCGTCGCGGGTCCGCGCACGCTCGAGCACCTGGTCGACGTGGTGTGCCAGTTCGAGGGTGAGCGGCACTCGCGGCTGCGGATGCTGCGTGCGACGAAGAACCGGTACGGCCCGACGGACGAGGTCGGCTGCTTCGACCTGTCGGAGCGCGGCATCGTCGGACTGGCCGACCCGAGCGGGCTGTTCGTGTCGCAGGCGCAGCAGCCGGTGCCGGGCACGTGCCTCACCGTGACGCTCGAGGGTCGTCGGCCGCTCGCCACCGAGGTGCAGGCGCTCGTCGCGCCGAGCGCGGTGCCCAACCCGCGCCGGACCACGAGCGGCATCGACTCGAGCCGGCTCGCGATGGTGCTCGCGGTGCTGCAGCGCCGGCTCGGCGCGCGGCTCGCGGACCAGGACGTCTACGTGTCGACGGTCGGCGGCGCACGGGTCGTCGAGCCCGCCGCGGACCTGGCGCTCGCGCTCGCGGCGGTGAGCTCGCGGGAGAACGTCGCCCTGCCGCGCGGGCTCGTCGCGGTCGGCGAGGTCGGGCTGGCGGGCGAGATCCGGACCGTGTCGGGGGTGGGTCGCCGGCTCGCGGAGGCTGCCCGGCTCGGGTTCACGCGCGCGATCGTGCCCGCGGGTGCGCTCGACGGGTTCACGCCGCCGGACGGGATCAGCGTCGTGACCGCGTCGGACCTGGCCCAGGCGGTCGGCGCGGTGGGCATGTGAGCGCGGCGGCCCTGAGCAGGGTCCCGACCAGCACGTTCAGCAAACTGACAGCCGTGCGCTCGCGGGTCGCTGACAACGCGCTGGACACCGCTCGTTACCATGCATCCGTGCCGCACTCGCACGTCCCCGACGACCTGCTCAGGTCCACGCTCGCCGCCGTCGCGCCCGGCGGCGAGCTTCGCGACGGTCTGGAGCGGATCCTGCGGGGCCGCACAGGCGCCCTGATCGTGCTCGGGTTCGACCCGACGGTCGAGAGCATCTGCTCGGGCGGCTTCGTGCTCGACGTCGGCTTCTCGGCGACCCGCCTGCGCGAGCTCGCCAAGATGGACGGCGCGGTCGTGGTCGACGGCGACCGCATCGTGCGGGCCGCCGTGCAGCTCCTGCCGGACGTCACGATCGAGACGTCCGAGTCGGGCACCCGGCACCGCACCGCCGAGCGGGTCGCGAAGCAGACGGGCTTCCCGGTGATCTCGGTGTCCGCGTCGATGCGGATCATCGCCCTGTACGTGGGCAGCCAGCGGCACGTGCTCGAGGACTCGACGACCATCCTGTCCCGCGCGAACCAGGCGCTCGCGACGCTCGAGCGGTACAAGTCGCGCCTCGACGAGGTCAGCGGGACGCTGTCGGCGCTCGAGATCGAGGACCTCGTGACGGTCCGCGACGTGTGCGCCGTCGTGCAGCGGCTCGAGATGGTGCGCCGCATCTCCGAGGAGATCGAGGGCTACGTCGTCGAGCTCGGCACGGACGGCCGCCTGCTCACCCTCCAGCTCGACGAGCTCGTCGGCGGCCTCGGCTCGGACCGCGCGCTCGTCATCCGCGACTACCTGGACACGTCCCGCCGCGACGTCGACCAGGTGCTCGCCGCGCTGGCCGAGCTCGACTCGACCGAGCTGCTCGACATGGCCCACATCGCGCGCGTGCTGGGGCTGCCCGGTGGTGGCGACACGCTCGACGCCGCGGCCGGTCCGCGCGGGTACCGCCTGCTGTCCAAGGTGCCGCGCCTGCCGGGCACCATCGTCGACCGGCTGGTGACGCACTTCGGCGGCCTGCAGAAGCTGCTGGCCGCGGGCATCGAGGACCTCATGGCGGTGGACGGCGTCGGCGAGCAGCGCGCCCGTGCCGTCCGCGAGGGCCTGTCCCGGCTCGCGGAGTCGAGCATCCTCGAGCGCTACGTCTGACGTTCGCCACGATCCGGGGGGCCACCGGCGGCCTGGTCTCCGCGGGCTCCTGCAGGTCAGCCGAGCGTCGCGGGCGTGATCTCCAGGGCGTGCTCGCGGACGTGGTCGAGCGCCCGCTTCACGGCGCCGACGGTCACGATGTCCCGACCCAGACCTGACGCGAGCACCTCGATGCCGGGCGGGTCGACGTACCGGTCGAGCTGCTCGCGCACGATCGCGAGGAGCGGCTCGCACGACTCGGCGACGGCCCCGGCGATGATGACGCGCTCGGGGTCGTAGATGCTCGCGAACGTCGCGACGACCCGCGCGACGAGCGCGGCGACGTGCTCGACGACGGTGAGGGCGAGCGGGTCGTCGTCGAGCGCGGCCGCGAACACGTGGGTCGCGTCGAGGGTCGCCACGGGGACGTCCTGCAGGGAGGACCCGGCGTCGCCGTCGAGGCGGCGGAGCTGGGCGCGGGCGTCGTCGCGGACGAGCGCGGCGATGCCGTCGGCGGACCCGACGCCCTCGACGAGGTCGAGGTAGCGCATCTCCCCCACGCCGCCGCGGGCGCCGCGCAGGAGCCGGCCGTCGTCGACG
>JAEWCA010000388.1 GCA_023390875.1 Actinomycetes bacterium | reverse complement strand
GCGGGTCGACCTGCAGCCGCTCGTACGTGCCGGTCAGCTGCTGGGTGCCGGACGGTGTCGCGTCGGCGGCCGCGGACCCGGCGCCGGCGACGACACCCACGAGGACGAGTGCGGCCGCGACGGCGACGACCCGGCCGCGGGCGCGTGGGGGAGGGGCGGTGACGTGTGTCTGGTGCATGGCGAGCTTCCGATCTGGTGGACGGTGCTGCGGTGCTCGGCCGACCCGGACGGGAGGCCGTCGGGCGCCGGGAACGCGAAGCCGGTCGCGGCGACGACGTGGTCGCGGCGACCGGCTTCGGTGCCGGGCGGTGATGTGCGGACGCAAGTGCGAAGCCGCGTGGCGGAGCTGCTGGGGCCTGTCGCTGAGCTGTGTGTCGGAGGGCGATTGCCCGGAGTGCGAGCACGGCATCGGTGGACAGGTCCTGGCCGCCACCGCGCGGGCTTGCGACGAGGGCGGGTGCCGAGCGGGCGCTACGGCACCGTCCTCTTCATGTGCTCTTCACCTGGGGTTTCTCTGCGAGACGTGCGCCGGACGGGGGTGGGTCGGGGCGAGCCCCGGGTCTGTCTGGGAGCGCTCTCATGTCGGCGCACGGGAAGTCTCGTCGGCGTCGTTGACACGTGTCAAGGAATCCGGGTGCCCCATCGGGCAGAGTGTGCGACACGCGGACGGAACCGCGGGTTCGCCATGGCGGGCGCGATGCGCGACGACCTGTGTCCGGGGTCGGACCGATCGAGCGGCCTGCCGGCCGCGGCCTCCGCACGTGCGCGGACCGATCTCGGTCGTCGTCTCCGTCCTGGGTCCTCTCCCGTCCAGGGCGGCCGTCAGGTCGTCGGCGGGCCGGTGAGCACGGTCGGTGCGTACTCGAGCAGCTGCAGGCGTCCGTCGAACGTCCGGCTCCCGATCATGTCGAGGCGCACCGGCTCGCGGGCGTGGGTCCCCACCTCAGTAGTGGGCCATGACCTGCCGCACAGGGTGTCCGAGCGCCGCTGCGACGATGTCCAGCTCGTCGGCCGAGAGCCAGCCGCGCTCCGGGTTGAGCACCGACAGCTCGACGCTCGCGAAGCCGGCCGGCCACTCGTAGACCAGGTCGTCCAGCGTGGTCGTGGCGCCGCAGCACGGGGCCACGACGTCCAGCGCCACGAAGACGTTCTCGTCCGCACGGCTCATCTGCTCGGCCCACCAGTCAGGGTCGAGATCGGCGTGGCAGACAGGGCAGCCGATCCGCTCGAGGTTGGTGCCCTGGTCGATGAACGTGACCCTGCCGTACACCTCGGCCTCGATCTCGTGCGCGTCCGGGGTCAGGGCGCGGAGCGCCGCGACGGCTCGGTCGGCCTGCTCGGGTGTCGGGAGCCAGGTCCGGTCGGTCGGGAAGAGTCGTAGGTAGTCGTCGCTCATGTGAGGCGTCAGTTCCGGGAGCAGGCCATCAGGAGGTTGCCGTCGGGGTCGCGGAACTGCACGAACGTCACGCTCCCGATGTCCTGCACGTCGCCGACGACGGGCACCCCCAGCGTGTCGAGGTGGTCCACGACGGCCGGGAGGTCGTCGACCCACCAGAAGAACCGGGGCGGCCCGTCGGCGGTGAAGTGGGGGATGGTGGGCGTCGAGCGCGAGCCCGTCCGGGCCGACGGCGGGCAGGTCGTCGATCGTCCCCTCGTGCGACGCGTCCGTCACGGGCAGGCCGAGCAGTGCTGAGTACCACGCGACGGCCGCGGGCATGTCCCGGACGGGGACGAACACCTGGCCGACGTGGTTGGTGAGCGGGGACGTCATGCCCGGGAGGCTAGCGGCGGCGGTCGGCCTCCCGGGACGCCGCGTCAGACGACGCCGAGCGCCAGCATCGCGTCGGCGACCTTGATGAACCCCGCGACGTTCGCGCCGACCACGTAGTTGCCGGGGGCGTCGTACTGGTCGGCCGTGGCGAGGCAGCGGTCGTGGATCGAGTGCATGATCGCGGCGAGGCGCTGCTCGGTGTCGTCGAACGAGTCCCGGCTGGCGTCAGCCACGGAGCGCCTCAGTCGGTCAGACGGAGCTCGACGGCCTCCCCGTCGGCGACACCGGCGAGCTGACGGGCCACCTCGGCGTAGTGGTCGAGCAGCTCCGTGAGCGGGACGGGCCGCCGGGAGACCGACGAGAGGTCGGCACCCTCGCTGGTGTAGGGCGGCGGGTAGAGCGAGATGCCGCGGTCGGGAGCGAGCGCCCGGACTTCGGCCTCCCAGCCGGGCCAGCGGAGCGGGCCGAACACGTCGCCGAGCGAGCCCGAGAGCGCGGCGGAGACGAACGCCGAGTGGCCGCCGCCGAGCCCGCCCCAGGTCAGGGTGTCGGGGCCGCGGTAGCAGACCTCGCCGGGTGCGATCCCGAGACCGCCGCCGTCGACCGCGAAGACCCCGCCGAGGGCGTCGTACGCGACCACCAGGTAGCCGGGCGGGCGGCTGGCGGCCGAGGGCACCGGAAGGGCGTTCGCCGTCGCGAGGTCGGCGAGCCCGTCGGACCCGCCGCCCAGGATGCGGAACCAGCCGTGGTCGACGAGCAGCCCGCCAGACTCGGTCGCGAGCGCGCCGAGGGTCGAAGCGGTCGTGACCTGGAGCCGACGGAGGACGTCGTCCGCGCGGCTGCGCTCCACCGGAAGCACGGTGACCGGCACGCCGGCGGCGCTGATCGCCACCTCCAGACCAGGCCACGCAGGGTCCGCCACCAGGCGGAGCTCCTCCGACGACCTCACGTGCGACGGCTCCATGTCACCTCTCCAGGCTGCTCGGGTGCCGCTGGGAGGACGCCCCAGCGGAGCGACTCAGACGACGCCGAGCGCCAGCATCGCATCAGCGACCTTGATGAACCCGGCGACGTTCGCGCCGACCACGTAGTTGCCGGGGGCGTCGTACTGGTCGGCCGTGGCGAGGCAGCGGTCGTGGATCGAGTGCATGATCCCGGCGAGGCGCTGCTCGGTGTAGTCGAACGACCACGAGTCGCGGCTGGCGTTCTGCTGCATCTCGAGCGCGGACGTCGCGACGCCGCCGGCGTTCGCGGCCTTGCCGGGGGCGTACAGCACGCCGGCGTCCTGCAGGAGCGCGGTGGCCTTCGGGGTCGTGGGCATGTTCGCGCCCTCGGCGACGGCGACGAGGCCCGAGCGGACCAGCGCGGCGGCGTCGTCCTCGTCGAGCTCGTTCTGCGTGGCGCAGGGCAGCGCGATGTCGGCGCCGACCTCCCACACCCGACGGCCGGGGACGAACGTCGCGGAGCCGCCGCGGCGCTCGGCGTAGACCGAGACGGGCATGCGGTCGACCTCGCGGGTCTGCTGGAGCAGGGCCAGGTCGATGCCGGCCTCGTCGACGACGTACCCGGTGGAGTCCGAGCAGCCGACGACGTTCCCGCCGAGCTGCTGGGCCTTCTGGATCGCGTACTGGGCGACGTTGCCGGTGCCGGAGACGAGCACGCGGCGCCCGTCGAACGACTGGCCCTTGGTCGCGAGCATGCGCTCCGCGAACAGGACCGTGCCGTACCCGGTGGCCTCGGTGCGCACGAGCGAGCCGCCCCACGTGAGGCCCTTGCCGGTGAGCACGCCGGACTCGTAGCGGTTGGTGATGCGCTTGTACTGGCCGAACAGGTAGCCGATCTCGCGGCCTCCGACGCCGATGTCGCCCGCGGGGACGTCGGTGTGCTCGCCGATGTGGCGGTACAGCTCGGTCATGAACGACTGGCAGAACCGCATGACCTCGCCGTCGGACCTGCCGCGCGGGTCGAAGTCGGAGCCGCCCTTGCCGCCGCCGATCGGCATGCCCGTGAGGGCGTTCTTGAAGACCTGCTCGAAGCCGAGGAACTTGATGATGCCCAGGTACACCGACGGGTGGAACCGCAGGCCGCCCTTGTACGGGCCGAGGGCGGAGTTGTACTCGACGCGGAAGCCGCGGTTGATCTGCACCTGGCCGACGTCGTCGACCCACGGGACGCGGAAGATGATCTGGCGCTCGGGCTCGCACAGGCGGCCGAGCACGGCGGCGTCGACGTACTGCGGGTTCTTGCGCAGCACGGGCTCGAGCGAGTCGAACACCTCACGCACGGCCTGGTGGAACTCCTGCTCCCCGGGGTTGCGCGCCAGCACCTGGTCGAGGACGTTCTCCAGCTGGTCCTTCATGCGTCTGCTCCCGCTCGTCGCGCGCCCGACGCTCGCTGCGCGCGCGGGCACTGCCTGCCGTCCAGGCTCCACCCGCACGGCTGCTCCCGTGTGGGCCGATCGTCACGGACCGGGGTCCGCGACGGTGTGACCTTCGCCGCCCTGCCGGACGAGGAGGCCCCGCTCACAGGGTAAGACTGTCGCCTCGGGCATCTGGACCGGCGTCCGGCAGACGGTCGTGTCGGCGACGGCTGGCAGGCTGTCCGGGTGACGCAGACCGACCACGCGGCGACGACGGCCGCTGCCCTGACCGTGCTCCGCCGGCTGGTCGGCGACCCGGCGGCCGTGTTCCACGAGGGACAGCTCGAGGCGATCCAGGCACTGGTCGACGACCGCCGCCGCGCGCTCGTCGTGCAGCGCACCGGGTGGGGCAAGTCGGCCGTGTACTTCGTCGCGACCATGCTGCTGCGCGAGCGCGGCGCCGGCCCGACGGTTCTCGTCTCACCGCTCCTCGCGCTCATGCGCGACCAGGTCGCCGCCGCCGCGCGGGCCGGCGTCCGGGCGGTCGCGATCAACTCGACGAACGCGCACGAGTGGCAGGACGTGCTGGCGGCGCTCGCGGCCGACGAGGTCGACGTGCTGCTGCTGTCGCCCGAGCGGCTCAACAACCCGTCGTTCCGGGAGGAGCAGCTGCCGACGCTCGTCCGGCGGCTCGGCATGCTCGTGGTCGACGAGGCGCACTGCATCAGCGACTGGGGGCACGACTTCCGCCCCGACTACCGGCGCCTGCGTGAGCTGATCGCCGAGATGCCCGCAGGGGTTCCGGTGCTGGCGACGACGGCCACGGCCAACAGCCGGGTGGTCGCGGATGTCGCCGAGCAGCTCGGCGGTGCCTCGCCGGCAGGGGTTCTGACCATCCGCGGACCGCTGGCCCGGGCATCCCTCCGCCTCGGCGTGCTGCAGCTGCCCGGCTCAGCGCAGCGCCTGGCCTGGTTGGTCAGCCATCTGAACGATCAGCCCGGCTCGGGCATCAT
>JAEWCA010000361.1 GCA_023390875.1 Actinomycetes bacterium | reverse complement strand
GCGGAGCGCTGCACCGCACGCACGTGCTCGCGCTCGACGCGCTGGTCGTCGGGTGGCACGGCCAGGGTCCGGCGGCGCTGCCCGGCGGGCGGGTCGGCCGCCGCGCGTATGGCACGCTTGTGCTCGGTCCTGGCCGCGACGCGGCCGGGGGGGACGAGCACTTCGGCCCGCAACGGGACGAGCAACAGGAGCGGTGACGGTGGACCCTGCCACGATGGGCGACGACCTCGAGCGGGTGCTCCTGACCGAGGAGCAGCTGCACACCCGGCTCGACGAGATCGCGGCGCAGATCGACGCCGACTACGCCGGCAAGGACCTGCTCCTCGTGGGTGTCCTCAAGGGTGCGGTCATGGTCATGGCGGACCTGGCGCGGCGGCTCACGCACTCGGTGCAGATGGACTGGATGGCGGTCTCGTCGTACGGCTCGGGCACCAAGTCGTCCGGCGTGGTGCGGATCCTCAAGGACCTCGACGCCGACCTCACGGGCCGGCACGTCCTCATCGTCGAGGACATCATCGACTCGGGCCTCACGCTGTCGTGGCTGCTGTCGAACCTGCGCTCGCGCGGGCCCGCGACGGTCGAGATCGCGACGATGCTCCGCAAGCCCGAGGCGTCCAAGGTCGACGTCGACGTCCGCTACGTCGGCTTCGACATCCCGAACGAGTTCGTCGTGGGCTACGGCCTCGACTACGCGGAGAAGTACCGGAACCTGCCGTTCGTCGGCACGCTCGCGCCGCACGTCTACGGCGCGTGACGGGCGCCGCCGCGTCGGGCGGCGGGCTCTGCCCTCGGTGAACATCCTCGGGAACGTCCAGGAACACCGTGTAACTTCGAGGCCGAAACCCCTGCGACCGGAGGATGAGGGGCCTGGCCCCGATCGCCCATGAACCTCAAGCGTCTTGTCCGTGGTCCGTTCCTGTGGATCGCCGTCGCCGTCGTGCTCCTGTGGATCGGGGCGAGCGCGCTGACCTCCCCGAAGGTCAGCCACATCGACACGTCCGACGGCCTGTCCCTCCTCGCGGACGGCAAGGTCGAGCAGGCCAAGATCACCGAGGGCGAGCAGCGGGTCGACCTGACGCTGACGGACGACTTCGTCAAGGACAAGGACAACTACGGCAAGCTCGTCCAGTTCAACTACGTCGAGCCGCAGGGCCCGTCGGTCGTGCAGGCCGTCGCGGACGCGGACCCGCCGAAGGGCTTCGACTCGTCCGTGCCGCAGACGGCGTGGTGGTCGAGCCTGCTGAGCCTCGTGCTCCCGTTCATCATCATCCTGGGCATCTTCTGGTTCCTGATGTCGTCCATGCAGGGCGGCGGCTCGCGCGTCATGAGCTTCGGCAAGTCGCGCGCCAAGCTGGTCAGCAAGGAGTCCCCGCAGGTCACGTTCGCGGACGTCGCGGGCGTCGACGAGGCGGTCGAGGAGCTCCAGGAGATCAAGGAGTTCCTCTCCGAGCCGGCCAAGTTCCAGGCCGTCGGCGCCAAGATCCCCAAGGGCGTCCTGCTGTACGGCCCTCCCGGCACGGGCAAGACGCTCATCGCGCGCGCGGTCGCCGGCGAGGCGGGCGTGCCGTTCTACTCGATCTCCGGGTCCGACTTCGTCGAGATGTTCGTCGGCGTCGGCGCGAGCCGCGTCCGCGACCTGTTCGAGCAGGCCAAGCAGAACGCACCGGCCATCATCTTCGTCGACGAGATCGACGCGGTCGGCCGCCACCGTGGCGCGGGCCTGGGCGGCGGGCACGACGAGCGCGAGCAGACGCTCAACCAGATGCTCGTCGAGATGGACGGCTTCGACGTCAAGACGAACGTCATCATGATCGCGGCGACCAACCGCCCCGACATCCTCGACCCGGCGCTGCTGCGCCCCGGGCGCTTCGACCGCCAGGTCGCCGTGGAGCCGCCGGACCTCAAGGGCCGCGAGAAGATCCTGCAGGTGCACGCGCAGGGCAAGCCGATGGCGCCGCACGTCGACCTCACGGGCGTCGCGCGCCGCACGCCCGGGTTCACGGGTGCCGACCTGGCGAACGTGCTCAACGAGGCCGCGCTGCTCACCGCGCGCCAGAACGCGCAGATCATCGACGACAAGATGCTCGACGAGGCCATCGACCGCGTGGTCGCCGGCCCGCAGAAGCGCACGCGCGTCATGAACATCAAGGAGCAGAAGATCACCGCATACCACGAGGGCGGGCACGCCCTGGTGGCGGCGGCCCTGCGGTACACCGACCCGGTGACGAAGGTGACGATCCTGCCGCGCGGCCGGGCCCTCGGCTACACGATGGTCATGCCGACCGAGGACAAGTACTCGACGACCCGCAACGAGCTGCTCGACACGCTCGCGTACGCGATGGGCGGCCGGGTCGCCGAGGAGCTCGTGTTCCACGACCCGACCACGGGTGCGAGCAACGACATCGAGAAGGCGACCGCCACGGCCCGCAAGATGGTCACGCAGTTCGGCATGAGCAGCCGGCTCGGTGCGATCCGGTTCGGCCAGGCCGACGGCGAGGTGTTCCTCGGCCGCGACGTGGGCCACCAGCGCGACTACTCGGAGGACGTCGCGGGGTCGATCGACCTCGAGGTGCGGGCGCTCATCGAGCACGCGCACGACGAGGCGTGGGAGATCCTCGTCGAGTACCGCGACGTGCTGGACCACCTGGTGCTCGAGCTCCTCGAGAAGGAGACGCTCAACGCGCAGCAGCTCGCGGAGATCTTCGCGCCGGTCGTCAAGCGCGAGCCCCGGCAGGTGTGGCTGTCGAGCGACCAGCGCAACGTCTCCGAGCGTCCGCCGGTGCTGACGCCCGCCGAGAAGGCGGAGCTCAACGGCCACGAGGTGATCCCCGAGGACGAGGCGGCCGTGGCGTTCGGCCACCCGAGCGAGCACATCGTGCAGGTGCCCCCGTCGCAGACCCCCGACGCGAAGGCCTGAGCCGATGACGAGCACCGACGGCCACCGGACCGCCCTCGGACCGGTGGCGGCACCGGACGGCGCGGTCGGCGAGTACGACCAGGAGCGCGTGGAGCGGGCGATCCGTGAGCTCCTGCTCGCGGTCGGCGAGGACCCGGACCGCGAGGGCCTGCGCGAGACGCCGGCCCGGGTCGCGCGGTCGTACAAGGAGATCTTCGCGGGCCTGTACCAGGAGCCGAAGGACGTCCTCACCACGACGTTCGACCTCGGTCACGAGGAGATGGTCCTGGTCAAGGACATCGAGGTGTACTCGACGTGCGAGCACCACCTCGTGCCGTTCCACGGCGTCGCGCACGTCGGGTACATCCCCGGTGCCGACGGCCGGATCACGGGCCTGAGCAAGCTCGCGCGCCTCGTGGACGTGTACGCCCGCCGCCCGCAGGTGCAGGAGCGGCTCACGTCGCAGATCGCCGATGCGCTCGTCGAGGGCCTCGCGCCGCGCGGCGTGCTCGTCGTGGTCGAGTGCGAGCACCTGTGCATGTCGATGCGTGGCGTCCGCAAGCCGGGTTCACGGACCGTGACGTCCGCGGTGCGCGGGCAGATGCGCGACGTGGCGACGCGCGCCGAGGCGATGAGCCTCGTCCTGGGCCGCTGACGACCGCCCCCGAGACGGCGTCCACACCCTAGGCTCGCACCGTGATCCCCAGCGACGCCGTCGCAGCGCCGGCCGGACCGGCCGTCCTGCCGGAGAGGCTGCGCGCACCGGGCCGGACGCTGGTCATGGGCGTGGTCAACGTGACGCCCGACTCGTTCTCGGACGGCGGCCGCTGGTTCACCCCTGACGCGGCGGTCGCGCACGGTCTGGAGCTGCTCGCGCAGGGGGCAGACCTGCTCGACGTCGGTGGCGAGTCGACCCGCCCGGGGGCGCGTCGCGTGCCCGTCGAGGACGAGCTCGCCCGCGTGCTGCCCGTGGTGACCCGGCTGACGGCGGCGGGAGCGGCGGTGAGCGTCGACACCACGCGGGCGCTCGTCGCGCACGCCGCGGTGGACGCCGGGGCGGTGCTGGTCAACGACGTGTCGGGCGGCCTCGCGGACGACGCGATGGCCGGCGTGGTGGCGCGCACGGGTGCCGCGTACGTCGCGATGCACTGGCGCGGGCACGCGGACGTGATGGACGACCTCGACGACTACGACGACGTGGTCGACGACGTGCGCCGCGAGCTCGCCGACCGGGTCGCCGCGCTGCGGTCCGCGGGGGTCCACGACGACCAGGTGGTGCTCGACCCCGGTCTCGGGTTCGCCAAGCCGGGCGCGAGCAACTGGCCGCTCCTCGCGCGCCTGCCCGAGCTCGTCGCGGACGGGTTCCCGGTGCTGGTCGGTGCGAGCCGCAAGCGGTTCCTCGGCCACCTGCTGGCCCGGCCCGACGGCGAGCCGGCCCCGCCGCTCGCGCG
>JAEWCA010000335.1 GCA_023390875.1 Actinomycetes bacterium | reverse complement strand
GTCGTCGACCGTGCGGGCGCGCACCTGCTCGACGGCGTCGGGCGACGGCTCGGCGGGCGGGGGCGTCTCGAGCCGTACGCCGCACCCGGCGAGCGCCGCGGACGCGAGGACGACGAAGATCACACGGGAGGCCGCGAGCCGCGTGACGGCGCGGCGAGGACGGGGGTGGCGGGGGTCGTTCATCGCCCGCGATCCTCCCATGAGCAGGGCGGTGGGCCGACGGGCGCGGCCGGACTCGTTACGCTGGTCGTCACAACATCACAGGGTCGAGCCGTCCGTAGCGTCGTGACCCGCTCGAGCCGACAGGAGACGGAGATGGTCGCGCCAGCACCCGCGCAGCGGGTCCGGGAGGTCGTCGAGCCCGCGGTCGTGTCGGCCGGGCTCGTCCTCGAGGACGTCGCCGTGGTGCGGGCCGGTGCCCGGTCCGTCGTGCGGGTGGTCGTGGACCTCGGCGAGGACGACGAGGGCGAGCTCGACCTCGACCGCGTCGCCGACGCCACGCGGGCCGTGTCCGACGCGCTGGACGCGCAGGACGTCGTCGCGGGGGAGTACACGCTCGAGGTGTCCAGCCCCGGGGTCTCGCGCCCGCTGACGCAGCGCCGTCACTTCGTGCGCGCCGTCGGCCGCACCGTGACGCTGCGCCTGCGCGACGGCGGCACGCTCGGCGGTCGTCTCACGGGCGTCGAGCCCGACGGCGACGGCGGCACGCTCGTCGTGGTCCCCGTGACCCCCGGCCTGAAGGGTCGTCGCCCCAAGCTCGGCGACCCGGTGCACGTCGCCCTGGCGGACGTGCGGGACGGCGCGGTCGAGGTGGACCTGAGCGGGCTGGGACCCGTCGACGACGAGGCCGGACCTGTGGACGACGACGAGGCCGGCTCCGCCGGACGGGAGAGCTGACATGGACATCGACATGCAGGCGCTGCGGCTGCTCGAGCGCGAGCGCGAGATCAGCCTCGACGTGCTCGTCTCCGCGATCGAGCAGGCCCTGCTCTCCGCGTACCACCGGACGCCCGGTGCCTCGCAGCGGGCCCGTGTCGAGGTCGACCGGCGCACGGGTCACGTGACCGTGTGGGCGCGCGAGCCCGCACCCGTCGACGAGGACGGCCGTCCCACCGGTGTCGAGACGCCCGAGTTCGACGACACGCCCGCGGGCTTCGGCCGCATCGCGACCGCGACGGCGCGCCAGGTCATCGTGCAGCGGCTGCGCGACGCCGAGGACGACCAGGTGCTCGGCCAGTTCCGCGGCAAGGAGGGCGAGGTCCTCGGCGGCGTCATCCAGCAGGGCCGTGACCCGCGCACGGTGCTCGTCGACGTGGGCGGCACGGAGGCCGTGCTGCCGGCGCACGAGCAGGTGCCCGGCGAGGAGTACGTGCACGGCGACCGGATCCGCGGCTACGTGCTCGAGGTCGCCCGCGGTCCGCGCGGGCCGCAGGTGACGCTGTCGCGCACGCACCCGAACCTGGTGCGCAAGCTGTTCGCGCTCGAGGTCCCCGAGGTGGCCGACGGCACCGTCGAGATCACCGCGATCGCCCGGGAGGCCGGCCACCGCACCAAGATGGCGGTCCGGGCGACCGTGCCGGGCGTCAACGCCAAGGGTGCGTGCATCGGCCCGATGGGCGGCCGGGTCCGTGCCGTCATGGCCGAGCTGCACGGCGAGAAGATCGACATCGTCGACCACGCCGACGACCCCGCGGAGATGGTCGCGCACGCGCTGTCGCCCGCGCGGGTGCTGTCGGTGACGGTCGTCGACCCCGAGGCGCACGCGGCGCGCGTGGTCGTGCCGGACTACCAGCTGTCGCTCGCCATCGGCAAGGAGGGGCAGAACGCGCGCCTCGCCGCGAAGCTGACCGGCTGGCGGATCGACATCCGGTCCGACGCCGAGACGGGTGCCGACAGCGGTGCCGCCGAGCACGCCGCTCCCGTGACGGGGGACACGTCCGGTCCCGAGCGGTGACCCGACGCGGTAGACTTCCGGAGGCTGGGCCGGACGCCCGGCGCTCTTCGCCGTCCAGGCGCACCCCCGACCCCTCCCGCGATCCCGTCGTGCCAGCGGGCACGTCAGGTCGCCGGGGTCCGGTGCGCACGTGCGTGGGGTGCCGAGCCGCCGGCCCGAGGTCGGCCCTGCTGAGGGTGGTGGTGTCAGCGGACGGTGCGGGTGCTCCCGCGCTGGTCGTGGACGAGCGCCGCTCGATGCCGGGACGGGGAGCGTGGCTGCACCCCGACATCACATGCTTCGAGCTCGCCGAACGTCGACGTGCGTTCGGGCGGGCCCTGCGCACGCAGGGCCCACCCGGGACGGACGCGGTCCGCCGGTACGTCGAGGAGCATGCGGAGCACGAAGAGCACGGCGTCACCGGGACCTCCCGGTGACGAGACAGATCGTCGAGACGGAAAGCGGGTCTAGGGCCGATGGCTTCCCGATGAGCACGCACCGATGAGTACCCAGCGATGAGTACGTCGTACTAACGACGGTCCGACCCTGTCCGGGCGGACCGAGACAGGGAGAGATGTGGCCAAGGTCCGCGTCTACGAGCTCGCCAAGGAGCTCGGGGTCGACAGCAAGACCATCATGACCAAGCTGAACGAGCTCGGTGAGTTCGTCCGCTCGGCGAGCTCGACCATCGAGCCGCCCGTCGTGCGCAAGCTGCGCGACACGTACCCCGTGGGTGGTGGCGCCTCCGCCGCGGCACCCGCGCCCAAGGCACCGGCGCGTCCGGCGCCTGCCCCGGCT
>JAEWCA010000280.1 GCA_023390875.1 Actinomycetes bacterium | reverse complement strand
GCTCGAGCGCGAGAACGGGTTCCCGTGCGCGAGGTCGCCGGCCCTGGTCGCCGCGGGGGCGCTCGTGCCGGGCAGCGCGGCGGCGACGAGGCGGCGCAGGTCGGTCGTCGAGAGGGCGCCGACGGGCAGCAGGTCGACGCCGGGTCCGACGTCGGGCACGGCCGTGGTGAGCGTGTCGGGCGCCCACGTGCGGGCGGTCGCGAGGAGCGACACGCGCCGGTCCGCGAGCCGGCGGAGCGCGAAACGCAGCGACCGCCACGTGACGTCGTCGAGCCACGGGAGGTCGTCCACGGCGACCACGACCGGACCGCGGGAGGCGAGCGCTCGCAGCACGTCGAGGGTCGCGCGCGAGCGGTCCAGCGCGGGCAGGTCGTCGGCGAGGAGGGCGCCTGTCGGGGCGTCGTCGGGCAGACCGGGTGCGTCGAGCAGGTCGCGCAGGCCCTGGCCGGCGCTGTGCCGGTCCTCCTCGGCGGGGCGCGCGACCAGCACGCGCGCGCCGGCCGACCGGCACCGTGCCACCGCGTGCGTCCACAGGGTCGTCTTGCCGATGCCGGCCTCGCCCACCAGCACGAGCGAGCGGGCGCCCGAGCCGAGCGTGCGCACGAGCTCCTCGATCCGGGCCAGCTCCGCGTCCCGGCCGACGATCCCGCCACACGGCGTCGCCGTGCGCGACGCGGGCTCGGTCGTGTGCCGCGACGGGCGGGGGACGGTGGTGACGGTCATCCCCTCGGAGGAGGCGTGCGGGCGCCCGCGTGATACGCCCGCGACCGGGCTGTGGGAGCCGCGACCTAGACTCGTCGGCATGCGCTGCTCCTACTTCGACGCGGAGCTGTGCCGTTCGTGCACGTGGATGGGGCAGGCGTACGGCGAGCAGGTGGCCCGCAAGGAGCAGCACTGCCGGCACCTGCTCGGCGAGCGTCCCGACCTCGTGTGGTCGGCACCCGTGACCAGCGCGGAGCAGGGCTTCCGCAACAAGGCGAAGATGGTCGTCACGGGGTCGGTCGAGGAGCCCGCGCTGGGCATCGTCGACGTGGACGGCGTGGGTGTCGACCTGCGGGACTGCGGCCTGTACCCCGCGGGCCTGCACGCCGCGTTCCCCGTGCTCGCGGACTTCGTCACGACGGCGGCGATCCAGCCGTACGACATCGCGCAGCGCACCGGCGAGCTCAAGCACCTGCTGGTCACGCAGTCACCGGACGACGAGCTCATGGTCCGGTTCGTGCTGCGGTCGCAGGAGGCCGTGACGCGCATCCGCAAGCACCTGCCGGTCCTGATCGGCGCGCTGCCCGCCTTGCGTGTCGTGTCCGTGAACCTGCAGCCCGAGCACAAGGCGGTGCTCGAGGGCGAGCGGGAGATCGTGCTGACCGCGCAGGACACGCTGACGATGCGGCTCAACGGGCTCGACATGCACCTGCGGCCCCAGAGCTTCTTCCAGACGAACACCGAGGTCGCCGCGGCGCTGTACCGCCAGGCCAGGGACTGGGTCGACGAGCTCGCCCCGTCGTCGGTGTGGGACCTCTACTGCGGCGTGGGCGGCTTCGCGCTGCACTGCGCCGACGGCTCGCGCGACGTGACCGGCATCGAGACGAGCGCGGAGGCCGTCACGAGCGCCGTGACGAGCAGCCGCGAGGCCGACCTGCGCCGCCTCGAGTTCCGGGTCGGCGACGCGACGGAGTTCGCGGTGGGCGCCGAGCGCCCGCCCGACCTGGTGATCGTGAACCCGCCGCGGCGGGGGATCGGCGCGGAGCTCGCCCGGTGGCTCGAGGAGTCCACCGTGGACCGGGTCATCTACTCGAGCTGCAATGCGACGTCGCTGGCCCGCGACCTCGCGGCGATGCCGTCGCTGCGGCCGCGGCGCGCCCGGCTGCTCGACATGTTCCCGCAGACGACGCACTACGAGGTCGTCACGCTGCTGGAGCGCGCCGCGTGACGGCGTACGAGTTCACGGCCCGGCTGTGGGTGTGGGACGCGCGGCGCACGGACACGTGGACGTTCGTGAGCCTGCCGACGGACGTCGCGGACGAGGTGCTCGAGCGGGGCGCGGGCGTCGCCCGCGGGTTCGGGTCGCTGCGCGTGCGGGTGTCCGTCGGGTCGTCGGTGTGGACGACGTCGATCTTCCCCGACGACAAGGCGGGCACGTACGTGCTGCCGGTGAAGAAGGCGATCCGGCACGCCCAGGGCGTCGACGTCGGCGACAGCATGCGCGTGCACCTCGAGCTGCTCGACGTCTGACGCCGGCTCACCGGCCGGCGCCGTGCTGCTCGCCGGGGTGCTCCTCGGCGCGGTGCTCCTCGACGCGGTCGAGCCACTCACCGACCAGCGCGGCGAGCAGCGGGCCCTGCTCGTGGGGCAGGGCGTGCCCGGCGCGGTCGAGCACGGCGAACGTGGCGCGCGGGTACTGCTCGGCGAGGTCCCGGGCCGCCGCGTGGCCGACGCTCGAGTCCTGCCGACCGGCCACGACGAGGACGGGCACGTCGAGCGGCGCCAGACCCGACTCGTCGAGCTCCCACCGCGCCACCG
>JAEWCA010000148.1 GCA_023390875.1 Actinomycetes bacterium | reverse complement strand
CGTCGACGGCGAGCTCGCGGCGCTGCGCGACGCCGACGGCCGGATCGCGTCCGCCACCGACGCAGGTGCCCGACCCGCGGCCGTCGCCGCCGGGCTCGGGCAGGTCGCGGTCGGTCTCGCGGTCCTGACCGCGCTCGTCACGGGGGTCCCGGCGGTCGGCGAAGGACTGCTGTCTCCCGTCGAGCTCGCCGTCATCGTCCTCACGCCGCTCGCGGCGTTCGAGGCGACCGGGATGCTGCCGGCCGCGGCCCTCCAGGTGCAGCGGTCCCGGGCCGCCGCCGCGCGGATCCTCGCGCTGCTCGACGCCGCCGGCGACCCGTCGTCCGAGCAGCCCCGCACGCCCGCGCCGGGGGTCGGCCTCGTCGCACGCGGCCTCACGTGCGGATGGCCGGGACGCGCACCCGTCCTCACGGGCCTGGACCTCGACCTGCGGGCGGGGCGCTGCGTCGCGCTCGTCGGGCCCAGCGGCACGGGCAAGACGACCACCTTGCTCACGCTCGCGGGGCTGCTGCCCGCCGTGTCCGGCACGGTGTCCCGCGACGACGACGGCGGCGCCGCGTCGCCGGACGTCGTGGTCGCCGCGCTCGAGGACGGGCACGTGTTCGGCACGACGGTGCTGGAGAACCTGCGGGTGGCGCGCGGCGACGTCACGGCGGACGAGGCCCGGGCCGCACTGGGCCGCGTGGGCCTCGCCGACTGGCTGACGGGCCTGCCCGACGGGCTCGACACGCTGCTCGGCCCGGACGCCCGCACGGTCTCGGGCGGCGAGCGCCGACGCCTGCTGCTCGCCCGGGCGCTGCTGTCCCCCGCCCCCGTGCTCCTCGTCGACGAGCCCGCCGAGCACCTCGACCCGCGCACGGCGGACGCCGTCGTCGCCGGGCTGTTCGCGGCCGCCCGCACCGACGGGCGCACCGTGCTGGTCGTGACCCACCGGCTGTCCGCCCTCGGGGACGCCGACGAGGTGGTCATGCTCGACGGCGGGCACGTCGCGGCTCGCGGCACCCACGCCGACCTCGTCTCCCGCCTCCCGGGATACCGTGAGGCCATCGAGCGCGAGACGGCCGACCGGCCGCGTCCGTCGCTCGCCAGGGACGAGGGAGACGCGCGTGCGGGACACGCCGACGCCGCAGAGCCGGCAGATCGGGACCCCGTGGGCGGAGGGCGTCTTGTCTGAGGCGCAGCCCGAGCCCGCCCGCGAGGCGGCCTCCGGCATCACGGAGCTGCTCGACGCGATCCTCGCGGTCGCGAGCGAGCTCGACCTGCCCGCCGTCCTGGACCGGTTCGTGCAGGTCAGCGCGCGGCTCACGGGCGCGCGGTACGGCGCGATCAACGTCCTCGACTCGCACGGCACGTCCACGACGTTCGTCTACACCGGCATCCCCACCGCCGTCGCCCGGATGCTCGCGACCGCCCCGCACGCGCAGGGCGTGCTCGGCATGATCCCGCCCGAGGGCGTCCTCCGGCTCGACGACCTCACCCAGCACCCGGCGTTCCGGGGCTTCCCGGCCAACCACCCGCCCATGGGCTCGTTCCTCGGGGCGTCGGTGCGCCTCGGCAAGCACGTGTACGGCCAGCTCTACCTGTCCGAGAAGCAGGGTGGGTTCACCGACACCGACGAGCAGTTCGTCGTCGCGCTCGCCGCCGCGGCGGGTGTCGCGGTCGCGAACGCCCAGCTCTACGCCGAGGCCGCGCAGCGCGAGCACTGGCTGCGGGCCGGGCAGGACGTCACGACGATGCTGCTCGAGGGCGTGGACGAGGAGGAGGCGCTCGAGCACGTCGCCGCCACGGCGCGCGAGGTCGCTCGCGCGGACACCGCGGCGCTCGCGCTTCCCGGCCTCGGCGGCACGCTCCTCATCGAGATGGCCGTCGGGCACCTCGCGCCGGACCTGGTCGGCACCATGATGCCCGCGGGCGGTCGCGCCGAGAAGGTCATGCTCGAGAACAAGGGCATGATCGCCTATAACCCGTCGGAGTCGATCCGCACGGTGGTCCCGGAGCTCGCCGCGTTCGGCTCCGCGCTGTTCGCCCCCCTGCAGACGTCGGGCCGCGGCGTCGGCGTGCTGCTCCTGCTCCGCCTTGCGGGCAAGCCGCTGTTCGAGGAGCGCGACCTCGCGACGGCCGAGTCGTTCGCGGCCCAGGCCGCCCTCGCGTACGTGCTCGCCGAGGCCCGGCACGCGCAGGACATCGCGTCGCTGCTCGACGAGCGCGAGCGCATCGCGCGCGACCTGCACGACCTCGCCATCCAGCAGCTGTTCGCGACCGGCATGCAGCTCGAGACCGTCCGCCGCCGTGCCGCCCGCGGCGTCGACCCGAGCGAGCTGCTCAGCATCGTCGACGAGGCGCTCGACAACGTCGACGGCTCCGTCCGGCAGATCCGCGAGATCGTGTTCAAGCTCCGCGACCCCGACGCCGCGACCGGCCTCGTCGAGCGCCTGCGCCGCGAGGCGTCGCTCGCGCGCACCGGCCTGGGCTTCGCGCCGTCCGTGGTGCTCACGCTCGACGGTGCGCTGCTCGACGGCGGAGACCCCGAGGACGACGACGGGCTCGACGAGGACCGGATGGACGACCGCGTCGGGCACGCGCTCACCGACGACGTCGTCGCCGTCGTGCGCGAAGGGCTCGCGAACGCCGCCCGGCACGCCCACGCGAGCTCGGTGACCGTGTGCGTCGCGGTCGACGGCGTGGGCGCCGACGGCACCGTGGTCGTCGACGTGATCGACGACGGCGTCGGCATGCCCGCGACCCGCGACCGCGCCTCGGGGACCGGGAACCTCGCGTCGCGGGCCCGGCAGCACAACGGCTCGTTCAGCCTCGGCGCACCCGAGACAGGCACGGGGACGCACCTGCGCTGGACGGCGCCGCTCGGCTGAGCCGGCTCAGTCGAACGCCGTGACGTCGAAGGTCAGGCTCCCCGAGCCGCGCTCCGGGTCGGTGTGGACGTAGAACACGTGCCCGTCGTTCGTGAGGATGCACTCGTCGATCCCCTCGTCGGTGTTCCACCCCGAGTCGCTGCGCGCGCTCAGCGCTACGTCGCACGCCGCTCGGTCGACGGAACCCACGACATCGGCGGCGTCGCCGGTGAGCAGGTAGATCAGGTCCGGGTCCCACGTGAGCTCGCCGTCGCGCACGCCGCTGCCGATGATGCCTGCGTCGAGGTCGACGATCTCGTCGACCCCCACCTCGTAGACCGTCGTCACCCCGGCGACCGCCGTCGCCCGGCGGTTGGCCTCGTCCGCGCGGTCGGGCGACGACGGGCTCTCCGTGCTCGTGTCGGGTTCCTGCGGTGCGTCGCCGCTGTGGGACGGGGCAGCGACGTCGACCGCAGGGCTCTGGGACGACTCGTGAGGGCTTCGATCGAGCTGCGACAGCACGAGCGCCGCCGCCCCGACGAGCGCGGTGATGACCGCCGCGACACCCGTGAGGACGCCGGGCAACGACGTCCAGAATCGGCGCCTGTCGTCGTCGCCCTCGCCCGCGCCGCTCATCGTTCCTCCGACCGCTCGACACGACGTGGTGAAGGAGCCCGGAAGGCCGGCCGGTGATACCGGGCCCCGGTCAGTGGCCGGGTTCGGCCCGCCAGCTGCTGTGCTTGCGGGACGCCACCCAGGCGGCGACCTGCGTGCGCCGCTGCAGGCCCATCTTGGCGAGCAGCGACGTGATGTGGTTCTTCACGGTCTTCTCCGCGACGCCCAGGCGCTCCGCGATCTCCCGGTTCGACAGGCCCTCGCCGATGAGGTCCAGCACGCGCAGCTCGCTCGGCGTGAGGTTCTCGGTCGGGTCCTCCTGCCCGGCCCGGCGACGCGTCACCGTGCGGTCGTCGAGCAGCGTGCGCCCCGCGGCGACGGCCTTGACGACGTCGGTGATCTCCGCGCCGCGCACCGTCTTGAGCAGGTACGCGGACGCCCCGACCTCGAGCGCGGCGGCGAGCGCGTCGTCGTCGTCGAACGACGTGAGCACGATCGCCTTGACGTCCGGCTGCGCCTCGCGGACCGACTTGATGAGGTCGATCCCGGTGCCGTCCGGGAGCTGCAGGTCGGCGAGCAGCACCTGCGGGCGGACGAGCCCGGCGCGGCGCACGCCGTCGCCCACCGACCCCGCCTCGGCCACGACGGTCATGCCGTCGGCACGTTCGACGACCTCGGCGATCCCGCGTCGGACCACCTCGTGGTCGTCGACGATCATCACCGTGATCGGGCCGTTCTTCGCGGACGAGCTGAGCGCTGGCACGTTCGCATCGTATCCATCGCCGGTGTCCCTGCCCTGCTCAGCGCGCGGGAGCCGTGCACGGCCTGTCGTGGCATCGTGCTCGGGTGACTCTCGTGCTGCTGCCCACCACCCTCGACGAGGACCCGACGCTGCTTGACGGGGTCCGCACGCTGCGCTACCGGGTCGACGGTCCCTTCCCCGAGGAGGCGCTCGACGCCGACGTGCTCGTGACGTGGGGCAACGGCCGGCGCAACCTGCGCGACGCCGCGACCCGGCTGACTCGCGTGCGCTGGGTGCAGTCGCTCGCCGCGGGTCCGGACACGATCCTCGAGGCCGGCTTCGGACCGGACGTCGTGGTGACGTCCGGTCGCGGCCTGCACGACGGGCCGGTCGCCGAGCACACCCTCGCGCTCGTGCTCGCGTGCGCACGCCGGCTGCCCGACCTCGTGCGCGCGCAGCAGGAGCACCGCTGGGCCGGCGAGCTCGGCGGCATCCAGCAGGTCCGGCCCGACGAGTTCCGGTCGCTCGACGGCGCGCACGTGCTGGTGTGGGGGTTCGGGTCGATCGCGGGCCGGCTCACCCCGCTGCTCACCGCGCTCGGCGCGCACGTCACCGGTGTCGCCACCCGGTCCGGCGAGCGGCACGGGCGACCCGTCGTCGCCGCGCACGACGTCGGCTCGGTGCTGTCGGGCACGGACGTGCTCGTCAACCTCCTGCCTGCGACGCCGGCGACCCGGCGCACGGTCGACGCCGCCGTCCTCGCGCAGCTCCCGGCGCACGCGTGGGTGGTCAACGTGGGACGCGGCGCGACGCTCGACGAGGCCGCGCTGCTCGACGCCGTGCGGGCCGGCCGCCTGGCAGGTGCCGCGCTCGACGTGTTCGAGACCGAGCCGCTCCCCGCCGACTCGCCGCTGTGGGACGAGCCGCGGATCCTCGTCAGCCCGCACGCCGCCGGAGGGCGGCCCCTCGGGGCGGGTGCCCTGATCGCCGAGAACGTCGCGGCGTTCGTCGAGGGACGGCCGCTGCGGAACGTCGTCGCGCGCTGACGAGTGCCGAGCGCTGACGCCTACCAGTGCCCGCGGCGCGGCCGCGGCTGGCACACGGGGCACGTGTACGACGACCGGTTCATGAACTCGTCGCGCCGCACGGGCGTCCCGCACCGCGGGCACGGCCGCCCCTCCTGGCCGTAGACCGCGAGCGACCGGTCGAAGTACCCGGACGCGCCGTTGACGTTGACGTACAGCGCGTCGAAGCTCGTGCCGCCCTGCCGCAGCGCCTCCGTCATGACGTCGCGGGCGCCATCGAGCGCACGCTCCGCCTCCGCGCGGCGCAGCGTCTCGGTGGGCCGCGCGTAGTGCAGCCGGGCGCGCCACAGACCCTCGTCGGCGTAGATGTTGCCGACGCCGGACACGAGCGTCTGGTCGAGCAGCGCCCGCTTGATCCCGGTCCGCCTCGCCCGCAGGGCCGTGACCACCGCGGCGCGGTCGAGCACCGGGTCGAGCAGGTCGCGCGCGATGTGCGCGACGGGGACGGGGACCGCGGCGACGTCCGACCCGAGCCCGCCCGGCAGGCCGTCCCCGGTCGGCACGAGGTCGGGCACCGACAGGTGGCCGAACGTGCGCTGGTCGACGAAGTCCAGCGACGACCCGTCGTCCAGCGCCATGCGGACCCGCAGGTGCGGGTGGTCGACGACCTCGTCGGGCGTCTGCCGCACGAGCAGCTGCCCGCTCATGCCGAGGTGCGCGAGCAGCGCGTCGTCGCCGTCGTCGAGCAGCAGCCACACGAACTTGCCGCGCCGCACGGCCGCCTCGAACCGCCGTCCGGCGAGCCGCCCCGCGAAGTCGAGGGGGCCCTCGACGTGCCGGCGCACGCTGTACTCGCGGTGCACGTCGACCCGTTCGACCCGGCGGCCCAGCACGTGCCGCGCGAGCCCGTCGCGGACGGTCTCGACCTCGGGGAGCTCGGGCATCGGAGGACCTCCGTCGTCAAAGGAGCCCAGGCGTCCGCCCGGGCACCGGCAGCGCGCGGGTCAGGACAACGCGTCGGCGTGCTGCGCCTGCAGCGAGCGGTACGCGTCCGCCGCGGCCTTCTGCTCGGCGAGCTTCTTCGCTGGTCCGACGCCCGTCCCCCGGCGCTCGGCGGCGATGACGGCGTGCGCGGTGAACGTGCGCGCGTGGTCAGGACCCTCACCGATGACCTCGTAGCTCGGCGCGCCCAGCCCGAGCGCCGCCGACAGCTCCTGCAGCGACGTCTTCCAGTCGAGCCCCGCACCGAGGTCCGCCGCGGCGGCCAACGTCGGCCCGACGAGCCGCGCCACGACCCCGCGCGCCGGCTCGAGCCCGTGGCACAGGTACACGGCGCCGAACAGCGCCTCGAGCGTGTCCGACAGGATCGAGTCCTTGTCCCGGCCGCCCGTGCTCAGCTCGCCCTTGCCGAGCAGCACGTACTCGCCGAGGTCGAGCGTGCGCGCCACCTCGGCGAGCGCCCGCTGCGACACCGTGGCGGCCCGCATCTTCGCGAGGTCGCCCTCCGGCAGGTCCGGGTGGTCGCGGTACAGCGACTCCGTGACGACGAGCCCGAGCACGGTGTCGCCGAGGAACTCGAGCCGCTCGTTCGTGGGGATGCCGCCGGCCTCGTGCGCGAACGACCGGTGCGTCAGGGCGAGCACGAGAAGCTCGGGGTCCAGGTGGACCCCGAGCTTCTCGACGAGCTGTTCCGCCGCGGCACTCATGCCGGCGTTCCGGTGCACGGGTGCGTCACGGCGTCGGAGGTGCTGCTCAGGCCTCGAACTCGCTGCGCACGGCCTCGGCGTAGCGACGGCCGTTGTACGCGCCGCACGACGGGCACGCCGTGTGGGGCTTCTTGTCGGCCTTGCACTGCGGGCACGTGCTGAGCGTCGTGGCAGTGGTCTTCCACTGCGACCGACGCGCACGGGTGTTGCTGCGCGACATCTTGCGCTTCGGAACCGCCACGGCTAGCTCTCTTTCGTCTCGTCGACCTGGCTCGCGAGGCTGCCCAGAGCGGCCCAGCGGGGGTCAAGCGTCTCATGCGAATGGTCAGGGTCGTCCGCCAGGCGAGCTCCGCACTGGGAGCACAGACCCGGGCAGTCGGGGCGGCACAACGGCTGGAACGGCAGAGCCGGCACGACCGCGTCCCGCAGCGCAGGCTCGAGGTCGACCAGGTCGCCCTCCAGCTCGCGCACGTCCTCCTCGTCGTCACCGTCTTCGACGGCGACGGCCGCGCGCTCGGGGTAGACGTACAGCTCCGTGAGCTGGACGTCGACGTTCTCGACGACCTCGCCCAGGCAGCGCACGCACTCCCCGACCGCCTGGCCCCGGACGGATCCGGAGACCAGGACCCCCTCCATGACCGCCTCGAGCCGGAGGTCCAGCTCGATGTCGGCCCCGGTGGGGATGCCGATCACGTCGGTACCGAGATCCTCGGGGGCGCCTTCCGTCAGCTGCACGGTCCGCGTCGATCCCGGACGTCGGCCGAGCTCATGCGTGTCGAGCACGAACGGCGAGCGGGGATCGAGGTGAACAGGGCGATGCACGGCCAGTCCCCTCGTCAGATCTCGGCCCACGCCATGACCGGCAGGACCAACCGCCAACTCTACGGCACCGTCGGGTACCACCCAAAATCCAGACGCGTCACACGCCCGACGCGTCCTCCAGCCGACCCGCGAGCTTCGCGCGACCCGCCTGCACCTGGCTGAGCACCTTGCCGAGGTCGATCTCGAAGTCCGCCAGCCGCCGGTCGCAGTAGTCGTCCGCGTCGCGCCGCAGCCCGTCGGCCGTCTGCTCGGCCTCCGCGACGATCTCCTGGGCGCGCGCACGGGCGTCGATGACGACCTGCTCGGCGTCCACCAGAGCCGCGGCGCGCTCCCGGGCGTCCGCGATGATCCGGTCCGCCTCAGCCTGCGCCGCCGCCCGGGCCGCGTCCGCGTCCGCCAGCACCGCGTCGGCCTGCGTGATCTGGGTCGGCAGCACGTCGCGCGCCTGGTCCACGAGGTCGAGCAGCTCGGCCCGGTTGACGAGCACGGACGACGACATCGGCATGGCCCGCGCGTGCGTCACGGCCGACCCGATCGCGTCGAGCACGCCGGTCAGCCCCTCGGGGCGGGTCGTCGGTTCCTGGTCCGTCATCGTCAGCTCCTCGTCGTCGCGCGCGCGAGCGCGTCCCGGACGGCCTCGCCGACACCGGCCGGCACGAGGTCGTCGATCGGCCCGCCGTACCGGGCCACGTCCTTGACCAGCGACGACGCGACGTGCGCGAGCGCCGGGTCCCCCACCACGAACACCGTCTCGACGGTGGACAGGTGACGGTTCATGAGCGCCATCGGCAGCTCCGCGTCGAAGTCCGCGCCGCTGCGCAGCCCCTTGACGACCGCGTGCGCACCGACGCGCGTCACGAAGTCCGCGAGCAGCCCGTCCACGGCCTCGACCCGCACGTTCGGCACGTCCGCGAGCGCCTTGCGCGCCAGGGCGACCCGCTCGTCGGGCGTCAGCAGCGCGGTCTTCGCCGAGTTCCGGGCGACGCCGACGACGACCTCGTCGAACATCGACGCCGCACGTCGCACGACGTCCACGTGGCCGAGGGTGATCGGGTCGAAGGACCCCGGGCAGACGGCGATGGTCACGTCGCCAGGGTAGGCCAGGCTCCTCGACGCGCCTGCGGACGCGCGGCCGACCGCGGCCGCAGAGCGTTGATGCCGCTCCGGGGGCGGTGCATGCTCGACGGCATGCCGGCCGCCCCACCCGACCTCCGCGCCCAGGTCCGAGCGGCGACCGCGCGCGACGCCCCGGCGATCCGCACGGTGCTCGCGCTCGCGTTCGAGGACAACCCGATGATCCGGTGGGCGCTCCCCGACGACGGCACGCGCGCCCAGGGTTGCGCGGCCTGGCTCGGGCCGTCGGTCGACCGCTACCTCGCGCTCGGTCGGGTGCACGT
>JAEWCA010000352.1 GCA_023390875.1 Actinomycetes bacterium | reverse complement strand
CCGCGGCCTTGTCGACGGCCTTCTCGACGATGCCCTCCGCCTTGTCGAGCGCCTTGCGCAGCTCGACGACCGCGGGGTCCGACACGAGCACGAGGATGCCCGAGTGGCCCGGCTCGATGGCGTCCTTGAGGTCGTCCTCGAGGCCGCGGCGGTTGCGGATCTCGAGGCCCTTGCCCGTGGCGGCGCCGACGGCGCCCAGGGCGACGGCGCTGCCGAGGATCGACGGCGGGAAGATGAGGCCGAGCGCGACGCCGCCGACCACGCCCCACGCGAGCCCGCGCCGGGTGCTGTGGTCGGTCGCCGTGAGGACCTCGACCTTGCCTCCGACCTCGCGCTTGACGACCAGGGCGCCCTCGACCTTCACGGTCGAGCCGTCCTCCGCCTCCTTGATCGCCTCGTAGGCCTGCCACGCGACCTCGGTGTCGGCGAAGTCGGCGATGAGCAGGGTGTACGCGCCGTCGCTGACCGCGGCGGCCTCGAGGATGACGTCGTCCGACATGGTGGTGCTCCTTCGTGTGCGGTGGGTGTTCTCGACGTCAGGAGGGCGACGGCGTGCGCCGCCTCCGTCGGCGGGGGTGGGTCAGACCTGGGCGACGATGTCGCGGCCGTGGACCGTGAGGGCCCAGATGACGAACACGTCGAGCGCGATGATCACGAGCGCCCAGATCGGGTAGTACGGCAGCCACATGAAGTTCGCGACCGCGCTGAGGGCGGCGACGACGACGCCGACGGTCCGGGCCCACACGGCGCCGTTGAACAGGTAGAAGCCGGCGAACGCGATGACGACGCCGAGCAGCAGGTGCACCCAGCCCCACGTCGTGACGTCGAACGAGAAGATCCAGTCCTCACGGACCACGTAGAACGTGTCGTTGAACAGGGCGACGAGGCCCTGCATCGCGTGCAGGAAGCCGATCATGATCATCAGGGTCGCGGCGAAGACGGTGACACCCACCGCCAGGCTGCTGCGGTTCTCGGCCATGCTCGTTCCTCTCGTCTGCGGATCGCGTGCGATTCGTCCTGATCCTGGGGCGAGAGCGCGCCGCGCGGATCACCCGCCCCGGGTGACCCCTGGGCGGGCGCGTGACCAGCACGGGGACGCGGTCAGTCCGTCGCGCGGTCGCCCGCGTGCCGGTCGAGGAACGCGTACACCTCCGCGTCGTCCACCCCGGGGAAGTGCCCGGTCGGCAGGGGCGACAGGATGTGCGCGTGCACGGCGGCGCTGGGCCACGCGTGCGGCGCCCACCGGGCGGCGAGCGCGGCGTCGGGCTGGCGGCAGCACGACGGGTCGGGGCAGCGGGACGCGCGACGGGTCGACGTCTCACGCCCGCGGAACCACTTGGCGGACGCGAACGGCACGCCGACGGTGATGGAGAAGCCGCCCGCGGAGGTCGAGCCGGTCTGCGTGGTGCACCAGTACGTGCCGGCCGGGGTGTCCGTGTACTGGTAGTACTCCGTCGTCCGGTTGCGTCGCGTGAACGCCGCGCGCGCGGTCCACTGACGGCACACGATCTGCCCCTCGATCGCCCCGGTGCCGTCGGTCGGGAACGGCACGCCGTCGTTGGCGTAGCCCTTGAACAGCGTCCCGTCGTCGCCGGCGCGCAGGAAGTGCAGCCGGACGTCGAGGTGCTCGGTGAGCAGGTTCGTCATCCGGTGCGCGGCGGCCTCGTGCGTCACGCCGAACGCGTCGCGGAAGTCCTCGACCGCGAGCTCCTTGCGCCGCTTGGCGGCGTCGAGGTGCGCGACCGCGGCTGTCTTCGGCATGAGGCACGCCGCGGCGAAGTAGGTGATCTCGACGCGCTGGCGCAGGAAGTCGGCGTAGCTGCGGGGCGTCGAGTGCGCGAGCACGCGGTGCGCGATGGCCTGCAGCGCGAGCGAGCGCAGTCCGTGCCCGCCCGGGATGGACGCCGCCGGCAGGTAGATGCGGCCGTTCGCGAGGTCGGTGACGGTCCGGGTGGAGTGCGGCAGGTCGTCGACGTGCAGCAGCGAGAACCCGAGGTCGGCGGCCATCTGCGCGACCGCGCTGTGCGTGAGCGCGCCCGACGTGTAGCCGCCGCGCCGCACGAGGTCCTCCGCGGCGTCCTCGATCTCGGGCAGGTGGTTGTTGCGCTCGCGCATCCACAGCCGCAGCGCGGTCGTGGCCCGGCGCGCCTCCTCGGGCGTCGCGATGGCGGCGTCCTCGCGACGGGCGAGCTCGGTGTGCAGGCCGACGAGGGCCTCGAGCGCCTCGGTCGGCAGGTTCTTCGACGAGCGGACGGCCGGCAGCCCGAGAGCGGCGTACGTGGCGGTCTGCTGCGCCCGGTCGAGCTCGACCTCGAGCTCGGCCCGTCGTGTCGGGGGAGCGGGGTCGAGGAGCTCGTTCGTCGTGGTGCCGAGCGCGGTGGCGAGCGCCTGCAGGAGGCTGAGCCGCGGCTCCCGGCGGCCGTTCTCGACGAGCGACAGCTGGCTGGCGGTGGTGCCGGCCTGCCGCCCGAGCTCGTCGAGCGTGAGGCCCCGCGCGGTCCGGGCGTGCCGGATCCGGCGCCCGAGCATGAGCAGCTGGCTGCCCGCGGGAGCGTCGCCGCGGGCGCTCGTGGGGATGTCGATGACCGGCCGCTCCGAGCTCGTCGTCATCCGTTGACAGTAGAACAAGATTCGCGATTGTTGACAGATCGCCGTCGTTGAACCGTGCGAACCGGGCGCCGCACGCTGGAAGCGGCCGGGAATTCTCCCGTCCATCGCTCGCGACGGGAGTCTCCATGACCACGTACGTGTCTCGGTTCTGCGACGGTGACAAGGACCAGAAGGACCTGCTGGGTGGCAAGGGCGCCAACCTGGCCGAGATGACCAACCTCGACCTGCCCGTGCCTCCCGGCTTCACCATCACGACCGAGGCGTGCCGTGCGTACATGCGCGACGGCCACGTACCGCCGGAGCTGCGCGTCGAGGTGACGCTCGCGGTCCGGGAGATCGAGGACGCGCTCGGCCGGCGGCTCGGCGACTTCCACGAGCCGCTGCTCGTGTCGGTCCGCTCGGGCGCCAAGTTCTCGATGCCCGGGATGATGGAGACGGTGCTCAACATCGGGCTCAACGACGCGTCCGTGAAGGGCCTCACCGAGTTCTCGGGCGACGAGCGGTTCGCCTGGGACTCGTACCGCCGGCTGATCCAGATGTTCGGCAAGACGGTGCTCGGGGTCGACGGCGAGCTGTTCGCGCACGCGCTCGACGCGCGCAAGACGGCCGTCGGCGCGGTGACGGACGTCGAGCTGTCCGCCCAGGACCTGCGCATCCTCGTGCAGACGTTCAAGGAGATCGTCGTCGAGCAGACGGGCCGCGAGTTCCCGCAGCACCCGCGTGAGCAGCTCGACATGGCCATCGAGGCCGTCCTCGACTCGTGGAACACCGACCGTGCCCGCCTCTACCGGCGTCGTGAGCGCATCCCGAACGACCTGGGCACGGCGGTCAACGTGGTGAGCATGGTGTTCGGCAACCTCGGCGAGACGTCGGGGACCGGCGTGTGCTTCACGCGCGACCCGGCCACGGGGGAGTCCGGCGTGTACGGCGACTACCTGCCGAACGCGCAGGGCGAGGACGTCGTCGCGGGCATCCGCAACACGCTCCCGCTGTCGGAGCTCGAGCTGCTCGACCCCGCGTCGTACGACGCGCTGCGCCAGGCCATGCGGCGGCTCGAGACGCACTACCGCGACCTGTGCGACATCGAGTTCACGATCGAGAACGGCAAGCTCTGGCTGCTGCAGACCCGGGTCGGCAAGCGCACGGCGGCCGCCGCGTTCCGGATCGCGACCGCGCTCGTCGACGAGAGCCTCATCACGATGGACGAGGCGATCACGCGCTGCTCGGGCGACAAGCTGAGCCAGCTCCTGTTCCCGCAGTTCGACCCGGCCGCGGCCAAGCAGCTCCTGACGCGGGCCATGCCGGCGTCACCGGGTGCGGCGGTCGGGGAGATCGTGCTCGACAACGAGCAGGCCCTCGCCCGCACCGCCGCCGGGGCGCACGTCGTGCTCGTCCGGCGCGAGACGAACCCCGACGACCTCCAGGGGATGATCGTCGCCGACGGCGTGCTCACCGCGCGGGGCGGCAAGACGTCGCACGCCGCCGTCGTCGCGCGCGGCATGGGCACGTGCGCGGTGGTGGGGGCCGAGGAGCTCGACGTCGACGTCGCCGCGGGCGAGGTCCGGGTGCGGGGGCAGGTGCTGCACGCCGGCGACACGATCGCCATCGACGGCGCGACCGGCGAGGTGTTCCGGGGCGACGTCCCGGTCGTCGACTCGCCCGTCATGGTCTACGTCGCCGAGGGTCTCGAGGCGGGCCTCGCGGCCGCGTCCGACGACGAGGCCCGCGCGCTCGTGACGTCGGTGGACCGGATCCTCGGGCACGCGGACGCGGTCCGGCGCATGCAGGTGCGGACCAACGCCGACACCGCCCAGGACGCCCGCCGCGCGCGCGACCGGGGCGCGCAGGGTGTGGGGCTGTGCCGGACCGAGCACCAGTTCCTCGGCGAGCGCCGCACGTACGTCGAGCGTCTCGTGCTCGCGTCCGACGACGCCGCCCGGCAGGAGGCCCTCGACGCGCTGCTCCCGCTGCAGCGTGACGACTTCGTGGGCCTGCTCGACGCGATGGACGGCCTGCCGACGACGATCCGGCTCATCGACCCGCCGCTGCACGAGTTCCTGCCCGACCGCACCGAGCTGGCCGTCCGGGTCGCGACGGCGACCGAGCCGGACCCGCAGGACGTCGCGCTGCTCGACGCCGTCGAGCGGATGCACGAGCAGAACCCGATGCTCGGGCTGCGCGGCGTGCGGCTCGGCCTGGTGCTGCCGGGGCTGTTCGCCGTGCAGGTCCGCGCGATCGCCGAGGCCACGGTGCAGCTGCGGGCGGCGGGCAAGGACCCGCGGCCGGAGATCATGGTGCCGCTCGTCGGGTCGGTGCGGGAGCTCCAGCTCGTCCGCGAGGAGGCGGAGAAGGTGCTCGCCGAGGTGGGCGCCGCATCGGGCACCACGCTCGACCTGCCGATCGGCTGCATGATCGAGCTGCCCCGAGCCGCCCTGACCGCGCACCGGATCGCCGAGGAGGCCGACTTCTTCTCGTTCGGCACCAACGACCTCACGCAGACCACGTGGGGCTTCTCGCGGGACGACGTCGAGCGCGCGTTCTTCGCCGACTACCTGCAGAACGGCGTCCTCACCATCTCCCCGTTCGACACGCTCGACGCCGACGGGGTCGGCGGCCTCGTCCGGGCGGGGGCGGAGGGCGGCCGGGCGACCAAGCCGGCCCTCAAGCTCGGGGTGTGCGGGGAGCACGGCGGCGACCCCGAGTCGATCCACTTCTTCGAGCAGGTCGGGCTCGACTACGTGTCGTGCTCGCCCTTCCGGGTGCCGATCGCACGGCTCGAGGCGGGCCGGGCGGCCGTGATGGGGGCGTGGGCGCCAGCCTGAGGCGCCGCTCGTGGGCGCCACCGTGCCGCGGTGGTGCCCACGGGTGCGGCGGTCCCGGACGCCGTCGGGGTGCCTTGACAGGCGTTCCCGGGCATCTCCACAATTCACGCGAAACGCGCTCTGAGAGCGCTCTCACCCTTCGGGACGTGGGGGGTCCCTTCGGCAGCCGAACGAACCGAGAGCCCGAGCACCGACATCTGGGGGAGTCCATGCATCTCTCGACCACCGTCCGCCGTGCCGCCGGGTGCCTCCTGGCACTCGCCGCCGTCCTCCCCCCCGCCCGCCCCCCCCGG
>JAEWCA010000112.1 GCA_023390875.1 Actinomycetes bacterium | reverse complement strand
CGACGGGGAGCAGGCGCAGCGCGAGCACGGCGCCGGCGAGCAGCAGCAGGGCGGGCGCGGTGACGAGGACGACGTCGACGCGGCCGAGCTGCTCGGGGTCGGTGCTGGTGAGGACGGGTGAGCGGTAGCTGCGCAGCTGCCACACGCCGAGCCCCGCGAGCACGACGACCGCGACGTCGGCCCCCGACCGGGCGAGCGCGCCGCGCCGGTCCTGCCGGACGAGCTGCTGCTCGGCGTCGACCGCGCTGCCCCGCCGGCGCAGCAGCGGCGCCACGAGGACCCCCGCGAGCAGCACGGACGCCACGGCGCACGTCACCCACAGCACCGGCGGATGGCCGAGGTCGTCGTGCAGGCCCGCCCGACGCAGCACGTCGGTCCGGGTGACGGCCTGGTAGACGGCACCGGCGAGCCACGGGGACACCAGGGCGGTCACGAGCGCGACCCCGAGCGCCTCGAGCGCGGCGAGCCCGAGGACCTGCCCCGCCGAGGCCCCGCGGGACGCCATGAGCGTCTGTTCGGCCGCCCGGCGCTCGGCGAGGAGGCGCGCGGCGAGCAGCAGCACGGTGACGGCGAGCACGACGAGCATGAGCCCGACGATCACGAGGCTGATGCGGGTCACGGCGAGGCCGCCGGTCGCGGTGTCGACGGTCGAGTCGAGGAGGCTGGTGAAGCGCGTGCCGGTGACCGTGGTGCCCATGGCCTCCATGAGCCCCGGCCTGGCGTCGACCAGCCGGGTCCGCAGGCCTGCGAGCGCCCCGTCGGGTGCGTCGCTCAGCTGGGGGGTCGCGACGACGTTCGCCCGGCCGAGACCGGCGGGCTGCATCAGCACGTCCGGCACGACGACGAGAGGTCCCCAGGCGTCGGTGCGGAGGAACCCGAACGAGCCGGGCACCGGGTAGGCGGGGTCGTGCTCGGCACCCTGCAGCGTGTCCCGGTACCACGTGCTGGCGGGCCCGGTGAGGGTGTGCACGCCCACCACGACGACGGAGGTGGGGGCGGTCGCGGCGGTCCCGGAGACGGTCACGACGCTGCCGACCGACCAGCCGTACTCGGTCGCGGCGACCTGCGGGACGGCCACCTCGACGTGCCCTGCGGCGTCCGTCGCGCTCGTCGGCCACCGTCCGGCGACCAGGTCCGCGTGCGCGGGGATCTCCGGGTTGGACGCGAGGTAGACGAGCGGTGCGATCGGCCCGGGGTGGCCGGTCAGGTTGTACATCGGGGACGCGAGCCACCGGTCGCGGTGCGCGGGCACCTCGCCGAGCAGCTCGTCGAGGAACCCGTCGGCGGCTGCGAGCGCGGCGGCCGGGTCCTGTCCGTCGAACGTCAGGCCCACGTCGGCGGACGTCCGCGACGACGGCGTCTGGTCGAGCGCGGCGTCGAGCGCCCGGTGCTCGCTCGCGTGCAGGAGCAGCGCGAACGTGCCGAGCAGCGTGGCGCCGACGACGGCGACCGCGAGGACGGCGACGAGGAGCGTGCTCTGCGCGGCGGCGCGGTGCCGCAGCAGGCGCAGCGTCCAGCCCACGGGGACCTCCTCGGCGTCGTCGTCGGGCGCCGCGGGGGAGCGCAGGCGTGCCCGATGGACGGTCGGCCTGGCGGGCCGAGACGAGTCCTGGGGTGCGACCGGCGAGTGGCGGCTCTGGCGATGCTAGGTGAGCGCCCAGGAGGTGTGGGAGCGATTCCGCAGATCAGGCGCAGAGCGAGACGAAACCGTTATCCGCGGACGGACCGGTCTCGACAGGCGGACGACCGAGGGCGTATATTCCAGCCGGAATAATCGGCGTCGGAGGTACGGGCATGGCCATGGGCGAGCTGTCGGCGGTCGCCGTGCTGCTGCTGGCGACCCTGCACGAGCAGCCCATGCACCCGTACCAGCTGCACCAGACGCTCGTGGAGCGCGGCGAGGAGCGGCTCGTCCGGATCACGCTCGGCGCCGTCTACCACGGCGTCGAACGGCTCGAGCGCGAGGGCCTCGTCGAGGTCGTCGGCACCGACCGCAGCGGCAACCGCCCCGAGCGCACCACGTACCGGCTCACCGACCAGGGCCGGACGGCGTTCGCCCGCCGGCTCACCAGCTTCCTCGGCGACGACCACCCGGCGTACCCGCTGTTCTCCGTCGGGCTCGCCGAGGCGACCGACCTGCCGCTCGACGTCGTCGAGCAGCAGCTGCAGCGTCGCCTCGACCGCGAACGGGCCCGCCTGACGGACCTCGGCTCCGCGTACGAGTCCATCCGCGCCGAGGGCCTGCCCCGGCGCTACCTGCTCGACGTCGAGCACGACCTCGACGTCATGCGCGTCGAGGTCGCCTGGCTCGAGCGCATGCTCACCGAGCTCCGCGACGGCACGCTGTCGTGGGACGAGCCCATCCCGGCCGCGTTCGTCGAGGCCCGTCGCGCGGCCCGGCACCGCGCCCAGCAGTCGGCGGGCGTCTGCCCGTCCGAGCCTGCGCTGTCCTGACCTGCATCCCATCCCCAGCCGCACCGCTTCGTCCCCGGAGGACCCATGACCACCACCGAGCAGCCACGGGCGCTCGTCGACCTGCACGGGCGCAGCCCGTGGAGCGTCCTGCCGCCGCTGTGCCTCGGCTTCTTCATGATCATGCTCGACACCACGATCGTGAACGTCGCCGTCCCCACGCTCATGAAGGACCTCGACGCCGACGTCACGGCGGTCGGCTGGGTCAACAGCGCGTACCTGCTGACGTTCGCCGTGCTGCTGCTCGTCACGGGCCGCATGGGTGACAAGTTCGGGCCGCGACCCGTCTTCATCTCCGGCCTCGTGATCTTCACGCTCGCGTCGCTGTGGTGCGGCCTGTCCGGGACGGTCGAGCTGCTCATCGTCGCGCGTGCCGTGCAGGGCGTCGGCGGTGCGCTCATGACGCCGCAGACCATGTCGATGATCACGCGGGTGTTCCCGCCGCAGAAGCGCGGCGCGGCGATGGGCCTGTGGGGTGCGGTCGCGGGCGTCGCGACGATCACGGGCCCCGTGCTCGGCGGCATCCTCGTGCCGATCGGCTGGGAGTGGATCTTCTACGTCAACATCCCCGTCGGCGTCGTGGCCCTCGTCTTCGCGCTGCGCAACCTGCCGAAGCTGCCCACCGCGAACCGCTCGTTCGACGGCCTCGGCGTCGCGCTCTCGGTCGTCGGCATGTTCCTGTTCGTCTTCGGCCTGCAGGAGGGCTCGACGTACGACTGGGGCACCATCCGCGGCCCGATCACCGTGTGGGGCGTCATCGCGGCGGGCCTGCTGATCCTCGTCGCGTTCGTGCTCTGGCAGCGTCATCGCGGCGACGACGCGCTCATGCCGCTGCGCCTGTTCCACAGCCGCAACTTCTCGCTGTCCAACGTCGCGGGCGCCGCCGTGACGTTCGCGATGACCGGCATCTTCTTCCCCTTCACGATCTTCCTGCAGGTCGCGCTCGGCATGACGCCCCTGCAGTCGGCGCTCGTCGGGCTCGGCGGGTCGCTCCTGTCCGGCGTCGTCGCGCCGTTCGCCGGCCGGGCGTCCGACCGCGTCCCCGGCAAGTGGATCGTGGCGCTCGGGTTCGCGATCCTCGTCGGGGTCGTCTGGATGCTGTCCGTCCTCGCGACGCCCGACGTCGAGGTGTGGAAGCTCGTCGTGACGATGTGCTTCTTCGGCATCGGCACCGGCTGCCTGTTCTCGCCGCTCGCCAACCTGGCGACGTCCGGGCTCGACCACCGCAACGCGGGTGCCGGGGCGGGCGCGTTCAACACCAACCGGCAGATCGGCGGCGTCATCGGCTCGGCCGCGATCGTCGCGATCCTCACGTCGCGGCTCGGCATCGAGATCCCGAACGCCGCGCAGGACGCTGCGACCCAGCTGCCCGAGCAGGCTCGCCAGCCGTTCCTCGACGCGTTCGCGCACGTCGACCAGGGCGCGCTCGCGGGCGGCGGCGCGGGCGGGTTCCCGACGCCCGAGGGCGTCCCGGCCGACGTCGCCGCGCAGATCCAGCAGGCCGCGCTCGACGCCGTGCACACCGGGCTGTCCACCGCCGTGAGCCAGACGCTGCTGCTCACCGTGGCCGTGCTGGCGCTCGGCCTGGTGTCCGCGCTGGCCATGAAGGGCGTCAAGCCGCAGCACCACGGTGCGCCGACCCCGGAGCAGGCCGCGGCGGCCGTCGGCCACTGACCCCCGACCTGTCGCGTGCGCACGAAGGCCCGGCCCCACGAGGGAGCCGGGCCTTCGTGGTCCGTGGCATCAGCCGAAGGTCGAGTGCGCGTACAGCGTGCCGCCGCGCTCCGACTTGGCGACGTCGAGCGTCACGTCGTCCTGCCACTGGTCGGTACGGTCGCTGGGGGCGCCGAACGGGACCATCGGGCCGTCGACACCGAAACGGTGCCCGAGGGTCTCGAAGTAGGCGGGACCTCCGGTGACCCACGCGGTCGCGCGGAAGCCGGCGAACGCGTCGTCGGTCCGGGTCCGGGTCGTCGCCTGCAGGTAGGCGCGAAGCTCTGAGCCGGTCGCCGAGTCGTGCACGATGATGAGCGAGGCGGTGGTCTGCTGCCACTGGTTGTGGTCGTTGCCGTTGTAGAAGATCGGCCCCGTCGTCGTCGCCACCACCTCGTTCCACGTGGTCGCGGGCGGGTGCGGGGCCGGCACCGGGGAGGGGTCGGAGCACCGGGGCGGCGGGTCGTCCCCCCAGCAGGGGTTGAAGGCCGAGGCCGGGCCCGCGGAGGTGAGCGCCGCCGCGCCCACCAGTGCTGCCGCCCCGAGCGCGACGCCGACCCGGCGACGTGTCCTGGTCATGGGAGTACCTCCTGTCGAGCGCCGGGCACCGTGCCCGGCGACGCAGCCAGGGTGGCGGGGGCGGACACCGTCGCTCGTCGGCCGGGTGCGGCATCTTGCGCGTACGTCGCCTGCGGTACGCCGGCGGGGACACGTACCACGAGGACGGGATGACGCCCCGGACGGGCGGCGACACACTCGGCGCATGGACAACCTCAGCGTGGTGACCGTGCATGTCGTGGACGACGAGGGCGCACCGCAGCCGACGACGGCGCGCGCGGCGCTCGTCACGCCCTTGCTGGTGCTCGTCGCGGCGGACCCCGCCGAGCGGATCCTCGCCGCCCGCGGGCTCGGCGTGACCGTGACGGCGGCGGACGGGACGGTCGAGCGCCCCACCGTGCGGTCGGTCGACGTCCGCCCGCGGGACGCGTCGGGAACGGCGCTGGTCGGGCTCACGCTGGACGAGCCGGTCCGCGC
>JAEWCA010000020.1 GCA_023390875.1 Actinomycetes bacterium | reverse complement strand
GGGCGAACGCGAGCGCCCCGAGCACGATCACCGCGCCGGCACCCGCCGCGACCCCCAGGAGCATCGACCGGCGGTTCGACGGCGGCGCGCCACCGGACGGGTCGCTCCCGGACCAGCCGGTGCTCGTCGGGCCAGCGCCCGGGTCGCCGCTCCAGCCGCCCGCATACCCCTGCGGCGAGCCGACCGGTGGTGGAGGCGGCGGCGTCGCGCTGCGGACGTCGTCGCTGGCCGGCGGCACCGCGCCCGCAGCGGTCCGTGCCGGGTCGTCCTCGGGGCCGTTCGTCGTGCTCACAGCGTGCCTCCCGTCCGCAGGCGCGCACCGCGCTCCGCACGCGGCGCCACCTGCTGAGGAGGATCCGGACCACCCGCCAGATACGTCTCCGGGCGGCGCGGCGAGGTCGTGGACGCCTCCGGTCAGGACGGCGTCCCGGGCGGTCCCTTGACGCCGAACCGCCCGGACCGACACGATGCGGGCATCCGGCTTTCTACATCGGTGTAGAAGGACCTCCGGCGCACTGCGCCGGCACCCCCTCGACCTCGCTCTCCGACCGGCGAGGACGTGCACGTCTACATCGATGTAGATCCGCCGGGACGCATGTCGAGCACGCCGCCGGCGTGCACGTCCATCTCCGGGGGGAGGCAGGGTGGCCCCCGCCTCCGCGCGGAGACGGGCCGCCGTGCCGCGGTCTCCTCGGCGACCGAGGAGAGCAGTCGATGACGTCTCGCAGGGGGCCACGCCGTCCACGCGCACGACACCAGCGCACGGCGGCCGTGATGACAGGAGCCGCGCTGATGGTGGGAGCCGCCGTCGTCGTCCCGCCCGCAGGGGCCGCGGACGGGAGCCCCGGGCCCGACCCGTGGGCGTCGACCATCCCGGAGGGGTACCACCGCTTCACCGCCCCGCAGGCGGAGGTCGAGAAGATCGTCGGGTCGAAGCCCGCGGTGCTGGAGCTGCAGGGCAACATCGGCCCGAGCGGCACGTGGTCCGACCTGGCGATGGACCCGAGCGGCACGGACTACCAGACGACCGTCGGGCCGCTGGCACCCGGCCTGTACTACTACCAGTACACGGCCACGTGGCCGGACCGGACGAAGCGCTCGTTCAAGGAGCCCACCAGCCCGGTCGCGGTCACGTCCCACCCCACGTGGAACACGCTGTTCGTGCCGGGACCCTCGGTGCAGTGGATGTCCGACGTCCCGTCGGGCGGCACCGTCGAGGACCTCACGTACGACAGCCCGGTCGCGGACCACGAGCGCACGACGCTCGTCTGGACGCCGCCCGGCTACGACGCCGACCGCGCCGAGCCGTACCCCGTCCTGTACCTGCTCGCCGACGGCGACCAGTCGTACCGCGAGTGGGCCGAGCTGGGCCGCGCGCCGCAGGTCCTCGACAACCTCGCCGCCGAGGGACGGCTCGAGCCGATGGTCGTCGTCATGGCCGAGGCCGGCGGCTCCGACCCGCGCACCGAGCTGCTCGACGGCATCGTGCCCGCGACGCGCGCCCGCTTCCACGTGACCGACGAGGCGAGCGGCCAGGCCGTCGCCGGCATCGGTGACGGCGCGCACCAGGCGCTCACCGTGCTGCGCAGCGACCCCGGCGTGTTCGGGTCGGTCGGGTCGTTCTCCGGCCGGCTGAACGGGTCGATCAGCGCGTCGACGGCGCGCGAGATCAACGAGGGCACCGACCTGCTGCGGCTGTACGTCGGCAACGTCCTCGACCCCTCCTACAACCAGAACCACGCCCTGCTGCGCACGCTCGAGCGGGCCGGCGTCCAGCACGAGTTCGACGGCGTCGACCCCGACTCGGGCGGCACCTGGGACACCTGGCGCTCCGACCTGCGCGACTTCGCGTCGCGCGTGTTCCAGGACGACGCGGACCACGGCCGGCGCGACGGCTTCCTGGCGCTCGACGAGCCGTACACGCCGCCCGCCGCGGGCTCGATCACGACGCCGCACATCGGCAAGAACGGCATCGTCACGTTCGAGACCGGCACGCAGTGGGCCGACGCGAAGGACGTCACCGTGTGGGCCAACTGGGCCCCGAACGGTGCGTGGTTCCGCGTCCCGATGACGAAGACCGGCGACCGGTGGCGGGTCTCGATGGGCCCGCTCGACGGCTTCTACTACTACCGGTACGTCGTCGACGGCGTGGACCAGAAGGACCCCGAGGACAAGGTCAACACGCTCACCGGCGTGAGCCCGCTGTTCGTGCCCGGCACGACCGACCGGATGCTCAGCGACGTCCCCGAGGGCAAGGGCGGCACGCTGTCCGTCCTCACCTACGCCAGCGCGGTGGCCGCCGAGGAGCGCTCGGCCTACGTCTGGACCCCGCCGGGCTACGACGCCGACCGCGCCGAGCCCTACCCGGTGCTCTACCTGAACCACGGCGGCGGGCAGAGCTGGGGCGACTGGGTGGAGGTCGGCCGGGCGAAGCAGATCCTCGACCACCACGCGATCGACGGCGCGACCGTCCCGATGGTCGTCGTCATGGGCAACGGCAACGTGCCCGACTACCCCGCCGAGCTGCTCGACAACCTCGCACCCGCGGCCCGCGCGAAGTACAACATCGCGTCCGACGCCGACCACCAGGCGCTCGCCGGCCTGTCCCTCGGGGCGTACCGGACGCTCGTCACGTGGCTCACCCACCCCGGCCAGTTCGGGTGGATCGGCGCGTTCTCCGGCGGCCTCTTCTTCGGCACCCCCGAGTTCGACGCGGCCGCCGTCAACGAGCACACCCGGCTCGCCCGGATCTACAACGGGGACGTCAGCGACTTCGCGTACCAGTCGGTGATGGACACGCTCGGGGTCCTCGACTCCGCCGGGGTGAAGCACGAGTTCGCCGGCCTCACCGCCGGGCCCCACGGGTTCGACACGTGGCAGCAGAACCTCATCGACTTCCTGCCGCGCCTGTTCCGGTTCGACCCCGGTGCTGGGGTCGACCTCACGGCGGTCGTTCCCGAGCAGGCCGACGGGGTCCTCGCGCTCAGCGTCGCCGGCGACGCGGTCACGCTCGCGCCCGCCCAGAACGCCGGTGACCGGCTGCGGTTCACCGGCGCGCTGCCGGCCGTCACGGTGACCGACTCGCGGTCCGTGTCTCAGGCCGGAGCCAGCGGCTGGGCCGTCGCCGGGCAGGCGTACCGGTTCACGTCCGGCACCCGCATCCTCGGGGCCGAGCACCTCGGGTGGACGCCGCACGTCGGGACGCCTCGTGCGGGCCTTCTCGCGGGTCCCGCTCGCGCGACCACGCTCGGCGGCGGTGAGGGGCTCGTGGTGCCGGGGCGGCTCGCCTCCGCGACGCCTGAGGGCCGGTTCGGCTCGGCGACCCTCGGCGCGGACCTCGCGCTCGAGGTGCCGGTCGACACCACGCCGGGGACCTACTCGGGGACGTTGACCCTGTCGCTGTTCCCGGTGGACTGAGCGGCGGGGTCGGCCGACCTGGCCGGATCGGTTGCGACC
>JAEWCA010000070.1 GCA_023390875.1 Actinomycetes bacterium | reverse complement strand
GCGCGGACCTGCGCGACCGGCACGCCGAGCGCCGGCTCGTCGTCGGCGAGGACGTGCAGGTTGCCGGGATGGGCGACGAGCGTGTCGCCGAGCGCGACCGACGCGCCCGCGACCGCGAGCAGGCGGGCGCGGCGCTCGTCGTCCTGCTCGAGGATCTCGCGGAGCAGCGCGTGCTCGGCCGGCTGCGACCGCACGGCGCCGGCGAGCTTCGCGAGCGTGAGGAGCGCCTGGTCGGGGTCGGCGACCTCGGCGAGCGGTGACGGCAGCACGACCGCGGCGTCGGGCAGCACGTCGAGCAGCGCCGCGTCCGCGAGCATGCGCTCGGCACGCGCGACGTCCGCCACGCCCGCACGTGTGAGCCGTCCGGCGAGGCTGCCCCCACGCCCGTCGGCGGACGACGTGCTCACGCGGCCTGCCCCGGACGTGCGTCGCTCACGGTGCTCACAGGACCGGCAGGAACCGCCGCAGCTCGTACGGCGTGACCTGTGCCCGGTACTCGTCCCACTCCTGGCGCTTGTTGCGCAGGAAGTAGTCGAAGACGTGCTCGCCGAGCGTCTCGGCCACCAGCTCCGACTTCTCCATGACCGCGATGGCCGACTCGAGCGACGTCGGCAGCGGCTCGATGCCGAGCGCGCGACGCTCGGAGTCGGTCAGCTCCCACACGTCGTCCTCGGCGCCCTCGGGCAGCTCGTAGCCCTCCTCGATGCCCTTGAGCCCGGCGGCCAGCATCACCGCGAACGCGAGGTACGGGTTGGTCGCCGAGTCCACCGCGCGGTACTCGATGCGGCTCGAGTTGCCCTTGCCCGGCTTGTACATCGGGACGCGCACGAGCGCGGAGCGGTTGTTGTGGCCCCAGCAGATGTAGCTGGGCGCCTCGGCGCCGCCCCAGAGCCGCTTGTACGAGTTCACGAACTGGTTCGTCACGGCCGTGATCTCGGCGGCGTGCTTGAGCAGGCCCGCGATGAACGAGCGCGCCGTCTTCGACAGCTCCAGGTGTCCGCCGGGCTCGTGGAACGCGTTGCGGTCGCCCTCGAACAGCGACAGGTGCGTGTGCATGCCGGAGCCCGGCTGGTCGGACAGCGGCTTGGGCATGAACGACGCGAACACGCCCTGCTCGAGCGCGACCTCCTTGACGACCGTGCGGAACGTCATGATGTTGTCCGCGGTGGTCAGCGCGTCGGCGTACCGCAGGTCGATCTCGTTCTGGCCCGGGCCGGCCTCGTGGTGCGAGAACTCCACCGAGATGCCCATGGACTCGAGCATCGTGATCGCGGCGCGGCGGAAGTCGTGCGCGGTGCCGCGCGGCACGTGGTCGAAGTAGCCGCCCTGGTCGACCGGGACGAGGGGCTGCGCCGGGTCGGCGGGCGCCTCGAACAGGTAGAACTCGACCTCGGGGTGCGTGTAGAACGTGAACCCCTGGTCGCTCGCCTTCGACAGCGCCCGCTTGAGCACGTTGCGGGAGTCGGCCAGCGACGGCTCACCGTCGGGCGTCAGCAGGTCGCAGAACATGCGGGCCGTGCCGTGCCGCTCGCCGCGCCAGGGCAGCACCTGGAACGTGGTGGGGTCGGGCTTGGCGATCATGTCCGCCTCGTAGACCCGCGTCAGGCCCTCGATCGCGCTGCCGTCGAACCCGATGCCCTCCGAGAAGGCGGCCTCGAGCTCGGCCGGGGCGACCGCGACCGACTTGAGGATCCCGAGCACGTCGGTGAACCAGAGGCGGATGAAGCGGATGTCCCGCTCCTCGACCGTGCGGAGCACGAACTCCTGCTGCCTGTCCATGCGGCACATCCTGCCGCATCACGCACCCCTCGGCGCCCACGTCCCGACCCGCGTCGCGGCACGTCGCGCGCCGTTGACTAGGCTCGCCCCATGCCCGCGGTCCGGATCGCCCTCGCCCAGATCGACGCCTGCGTGGGGGACGTCGACGGCAACGCGCGTGCCGTGCTCGAGTGGTCGAGGCGGGCGGCGGACGCCGGCGCGGACCTGGTCGTCTTCCCCGAGATGACGATCACGGGCTACCCGATCGAGGACCTGGCGCTGCGCGCGTCGTTCCGGCGCGGTGCGGAGGCGGCGCTGCAACGTGCGGCCACGGAGCTCGAGGCGGCCGGCCTGGGCGGGCTCGCGGTCGTCGTCGGCTCCGTCGGCGAGCACGGCACGACCAGCCCCGAGGGTCACCACCGGCCCACGAACCAGGCGGTCCTGCTGCGGCACGGCCGGGTCGAGGTGCGCTACGACAAGCACCACCTGCCGAACTACGGCGTGTTCGACGAGTACCGGATCTTCACGCCGGGCGACGACGTCGTGGTCCTCGACGTCGCGGGCCGGCGCGTCGGCGTCGTCATCTGCGAGGACATCTGGCAGGACGGCGGCCCGGTGTCCGAGATGGACGAGCACGACGTCGACCTGCTCGTCGTGCTCAACGGCTCGCCATACGAGGAGGGCAAGGGGCACGTCCGCACCGAGCTCGCCGCCCGGCGGGCCCGCGAGGTCGACGCGCCCGTCGCGTACGTCAACCTGGTCGGCGGGCAGGACGACCTCGTGTTCGACGGCGGGTCGTTCGTCGTGGCGACCGACGGCACGCTGCTGGCGAGCGCGCCCCAGTTCGTCGAGCACCTGCTGGTCTGGGACCTCGCGGCCGAGGGCGAGCCGCAGCGGCCGGGCGAGCGCGTGCCGCCGCTGTCCGCGGACGAGGAGATCTACCGGGCGATCGTCCTCGGGCTGCAGGGCTACGTGCGCAAGAACGGCTTCCGGTCGGTCGTGCTCGGGCTGTCGGGCGGCATCGACTCCGCGCTGACCGCGACCGTCGCGGCGGACGCGGTGGGCGGCGAGCACGTCGTCGGCGTCTCGATGCCGTCCGCGTACTCCTCCGAGCACAGCAAGGACGACGCCGAGGACCTCGCGAAGCGTCTCGGCGCCGACTACCGGGTCCAGCCCATCGGCGCGGTCGTCGACGCGTTCCGCGGCGAGCTCGACATCGAGGGCGTCACCGAGGAGAACCTGCAGGCCCGCGTCCGCGGGGTCCTGCTGATGGCCCTCTCGAACCGGGAGGGCCACCTGGTCATCGCGCCGGGCAACAAGTCGGAGCTCGCGACGGGCTACGCGACGATCTACGACGCCGGCAGCATCGGCGGGTTCGCGCCGCTCAAGGACGTCGACAAGTCCCGGGTGTGGGCGCTCGCCCGGTGGAGGAACCAGCACGCCGTCGACGGCGGCGAGCTGCCGCCGATCCCCGAGTCGTCCATCACCAAGCCGCCGTCGGCGGAGCTGCGCCCGGGACAGCTCGACCAGGACTCGCTGCCGCCGTACCACCTGCTCGACGAGGTGCTCGACGCCTACGTCGAGCACGCCGAGGGCCGTGCCGAGCTGCTCGCGCGCGGGTTCGACCCCGCGGTCGTGGACAAGGTCCTGCAGCTCGTCGACCGCGCCGAGTGGAAGCGCCGGCAGTACCCCCTCGGACCCAAGGTCACCGCGCTCGCGTTCGGACGCGACCGCCGGCTGCCCGTCACCAGCCGGTGGCGCGAGCCCTGACCGGCCCCTGATCCCGCGTCCGCACCCGTACGACACCCAGGAGCACCCTCGATGAGCCAGACCCCCAAGCGCGTGCGCGTGCACCACCTGCGCGAGGCCAAGGAGCGCGGCGAGCGCCTGACGATGCTCACGGCTTACGACGCCGTCACGGCGTCGATCTTCGACGCCGCGGGCGTGGACATGCTGCTCGTCGGCGACTCCATCGGGAACACGATGCACGGGCACACCACGACGCTGCCGGTGACGATCGACGACATGATCCCGGCCGGCCGGGCCGTCGCGCGTGCGGCGCACCGGGCGTTCGTGGTCGTCGACCTGCCGTTCGGCACGTACGAGGCCGGCCCGACGCGGGCGCTCGAGAGCGCGGTGCGGGTCATGAAGGAGACGGGCGCCGCCGCGGTGAAGTTCGAGGGCGGCAAGCGCGTCGTGCCGCAGATCAAGGCGCTCACCGACGCGGGCATCCCCGTGGTCGGCCACCTCGGGTACACGCCGCAGTCGGAGCACCTGCTCGGCGGTCCGCGCGTGCAGGGCCGCGGCGACCTGGCCGCGGAGCACCTGAGCGAGGACGCCGTCGCGATCGCCGAGGCCGGTGCCGTCGCGGTGGTGCTCGAGATGGTGCCCGCGCCCGTCGCGGAGCAGATCACCGAGATCCTGCACGTGCCGACCATCGGCATCGGTGCTGGTGCGGGCTGCGACGGCCAGGTGCTGGTGTGGGTCGACATGGCCGGCATGACCGACTGGTCGCCGCGGTTCGCCAAGCGGTTCGGCGAGGTCGGCTCGGCCCTGCGCGCCGCGGCGACGGCCTACGTCGACGAGGTGCGGGCCGGCACGTTCCCCGACGCGGACCACCAGTTCGACAAGTGAGCCCCCGCCGGGTCGTGACCTGGGCGGCGGCCGTCGTCGTGGGCGCGATCGGGGTCGGGCTGGCCGTGCCCGTCCTGGCGGGCGTGTTCCCCGTGGCGCAGCTCGTGTCGTTCCGGGCCGTGCTGGGCCTCGCGGGGCTCGCCGGGGCCCTCGCGCTGCTGGCGGTGCCGCCC
>JAEWCA010000343.1 GCA_023390875.1 Actinomycetes bacterium | reverse complement strand
CCGGGGGCGGGGCCCCCGGGGCCCCCCCCCCCCGCCCCCCCCCCCTCGACGTCACCACCCGGGACCTAGGTCCGGGATGCCGCCGTGCGTGGTCCCTAGCGTGGCGAGTGCGCCGACGCGGGTGCGTCGCGGCGAGGAGGCACGCATGGACCGCGCGGGGACCGAGCAGAGGCAGAGCCGCGGCGGGCCGGTGCGGCGGCTGCACCACGACACGTCCGACCGCCCGTTCATCGTCATCTGGGAGGTCACCCGGGCCTGCGCGCTCGCGTGCCGGCACTGCCGGGCCGACGCGATCCCGCGGCGCGACCCGCGTGAGCTCACGACCGCGGAGGGCTTCCGGCTGCTGGACGAGCTCGCGTCGTTCGGCGCGCCGCGGCCGCTCGTCGTCCTCACCGGCGGCGACCCGTTCGAGCGGCCCGACCTCGCCGAGCTCGTCCGGTACGGGACCGCCGCCGGGCTGAGCGTGTCGCTGTCGCCGTCGGTGACGCCCCGGCTGACGCGGGACGTGCTCGCCGGGCTGCGCGACGCCGGCGCGAAGGCCGTGTCGATCTCGCTCGACGGCGCCGAGGCGGCGACGCACGACGCGTTCCGGGGCGTCCCCGGCGTGTTCGACGACACGCTCGCCGCGCTCGACGCCGTGCGGAACGCGGGTCTGCGGCTGCAGGTCAACACGACCGTCACCGCCGGGAACGTGCACGAGCTGCCGCACGTCCTGCGGCGCGTGCTCGACGCCCGCGTGTCGCTGTGGAGCGTGTTCTTCCTCGTCCCGACCGGGCGCGGGCAGGGGCTCGGGGCGCTGTCCGCGGACGACGAGGAGGACGTGCTGCACTGGCTGCACGAGGTCTCCGACCTGGTGCCCGTGAAGGCCACCGAGGCGGCGCACCACCGCAGGGTCGCCGTGCAGCGGGCGACGGCGGACGACCTCGACGGGCAGTTCCCGCCCGGTCCGCTGCGCGCACGGCTGCGCGCCGGGACGGTGACCGCGCTCGCGGGCGGCGACTTCCCGCGCCGACCGCCCCGGCCGCCGATGGACGTGGGCTCCGGACGCGGGTTCGCGTTCGTCGACCACGTCGGCGACGTCTACCCGAGCGGGTTCCTGCCCGTCGTCGCCGGGTCCGTGCGGGCCGCTCCGTTCCCCGAGGTGTACCGGACGTCGCCCGTGCTCACGTCGCTGCGGGACCCGGACGCGCTGCACGGGCGGTGCGGGCGGTGCGAGTTCCGGGGCGTGTGCGGCGGGTCGCGCTCGCAGGCGTACGCACGCACGGGCGACCTGCTCGCCGAGGACCCGAGCTGCGCGTGGGAGCCGGCGGCGAGCCACTGACGGGTTGCGGTGGCGGTCGCAGGGCGCCGCGGTGCGGCCCAGACAGCGCTAGACGACGAGCCCCAGCAGCAGCACGAGGACCAGCGCGGTCACCGACAGCACGGTCTCCATCACGGACCACGTCTTGAACGTCTGCCCGACGGTCATGCCGAAGTACTCCTTGACCAGCCAGAACCCGGCGTCGTTCACGTGGCTGAAGAACACCGACCCGGCGCCGATGGCGAGCACGAGCAGCGCGACGTGCGTCGCGGACAGGTCGGCGGCGAGCGGCGCGACGAGGCCGGCCGCGGTGATGGTCGCGACGGTCGCCGACCCGGTCGCGAGCCGGATGAGGACGGCCACGAGCCAGCCGGCCAGCAGCGGGGAGATGGGCGCGTCGGCGAGGCTCTTGCCGATGACGTCGCCGATGCCGGAGTCGACGAGCGTCTGCTTGAAGCCGCCGCCCGCGCCCACGATGAGCAGGATGCCCGCGATGGGCAGGAACGACGCCCCGACGAGCGCGCTGACCTCGTCGCGCGTGCGGCCGAGGGCCGTGCCGAACGCGACGAGCGCGACGAGCGACGTGACGAGCAGCGCGACGAGCGGCGTGCCGAGGAAGAGCAGGAACGTGCCGACCGGGGTGTCGTCGAACCCGATGCTCTCTTCGATGGTCCGGGCCAGCATGAGCACGACGGGCAGCAGCACCACGGTGAGCGCGGTCGCGAACGCCGGTCGCCGCGCGCCCTCGTCCTGACGCGCCTCGCCGAGCAGCGACTCCGGCGGCGGCAGCGGCACCCAGCGGTTCATGGGCTTGGCGAGCAGGGGACCGCTGATCGCGACGGTCGGGATCGCGACGAGCAGCCCGAGGCCGAGGGTGAGGCCGAGGTTCGCGTTCAGCGCGTCGATCGCGATGAGCGGCCCGGGGTGCGGCGGCACGAGCCCGTGCAGCGCGGACAGGCCCGCGAGCGCGGGGATACCGACGAGGATGAGCGACACCTTCGACCGGTGCGCGACGAGCATGACGATGGGGATGAGCAGCACCACCCCCACCTCGAAGAACAGCGGGATGCCGATGATGAACGCGATGAGCGCCATCGCCCACGGCAGCCGCTGCACGGGAGTCCGGTTCAGGATGGTGTCGACGATCTGGTCGGCGCCGCCGCTGTCGATGAGCAGCTTGCCGATGATGGCGCCGAGCGCGATGAGCACGCCGACGCCCGCGACGGTCGTGCCGAGCCCGGCGCTGAAGCTCGTGAACGCGTCGGGGTAGGGGATCCCGGCGGCGACGGCCAGCACGCCGGACCCGATGGTCAGCGCGAGGAACGGGTGCAGCTTGAGCGCGACGATCAGCAGGACGATCGTGGCGATGCCGATGATGGCGGCGACGATCAGCCGGGTCTCGCTCACGTCCGGCTTGTCGGCGGCGAGCAGCCCGAGCCCGGTGGCGATCACGGCCGCACCTCCGGGTCGTGCGCGAGCGCGTCGAGGACCCGGTCCGCGACCACGTCGGGCGGCACGTCGACCGCGACGACGAACCCGTCCTCCGCGTCGGTGAGCGGCTCGAGCGTGCGGTACTGCGACGGGAGCAGCTCGGGCGGCATGAAGTGGCCGGTCCGGGCCTCCATCCGGTCGCCGATGAGCGCCTCGGGTGCGGCGAGGTGCACGAACCGCACGCGTCCCTCGGCCTCCCGCAGCACGTCGCGGTACGCGACCTTGAGCGCCGAGCACGTGACGACCGTGCTGCGGCCGGCGCGGGCGTGCGCGGTCAGCCAGTCCCGGATGGCGCGCAGCCACGGCCAGCGGTCCTCGTCGACGAGCGGCGTGCCCGCGGCCATCTTCGCGACGTTCTCGGGCGGGTGGAACTCGTCGGCCTCGCCGAGCGGCCGGTCGAGACGTGCCGCGAGGATGCGGGCGACGGTCGTCTTGCCCGAGCCTGCGACCCCCATCACCACCACGTGCTCGACGTCGCCCACGTCCGCTCCCTGCCCGTCGGCGCGGCGTGGCGTCGGCGTCGGTCTGCCGGTCCGGCCCGTCGTCCCGAGCCGGTGGTCAGGTCGAGCGTGGCACCGGCGGTCCGCGGTCGCACCCGGGCGACGTCGCGGGTCAGGACGCCCGCGGGGTCAGCTGGATCACGGGCAGCTCGCGGTCCGTCTTCGTCTGGTACGCCGCGAACCTGTCCGCCTCCGTCGTGACGGCGTCCCACGCCTCGTCGCGGGCGGCGCCGTGGAGCTGCCGGGCCGTCACGGGGACGACGCGGCCGCCCGCCTCGACCCGCACCTCGTCGGGGTGGGCGGCGAGGTTGTGGTACCAGGCGGGGTTCCGGGCACCGCCGTTCGCGGACGCGACGATCAGCCAGCTGCCGTCGGGGCGGGCGAACCCGCGGACGGGGGTGCTGCGTTCGGCGCCGCTGCGCGCGCCGATCGTCGTGAGGACCAGCAGCCCACCCATGAGGTCGCCGCGCTTGCGGCGGGTCCGGCTGACCATCATCCGGGTCATCAGGCGTCCCACCGGGCCTGAGCTGCGGGGCTGGAAAGCTCCGCGGGTGCCGTTCGGGGTGTCGAAGCTCATGGGTCCTCCCTCGGTGCGTCGGTGGACCGATCAGACACCCGGTCGCGACCGGCGCGCACCGTGCCGCGGGAGGGCGCACCCCCTCCCGAAGGACGAGGTCACCGGCGCGGGCGCCGCCACGCGAGCATCACGTGCAGGTCGCGCTCGCCCGGCGGCCCGGACAGCACGCCACGGGCGACGGCGGCGGCGCCCAGCTGCTCGCACTCCCACAGGTCGAAGTCGACGGTCTGCGACCACGCGGGGGACAGGTAGCCGAGCACCACGGAGCCGCTCGTCACCTGGACGAGACCGCGGTCGACACGGGACAGGACCACGGGGAACCGGACGGCGTGCCGCGGCGCGTCGTCGGGCAGGGTCGTCTCGGTGAAGCCGAGGACCCGCACGCACACGTGACCGCCGCCGACGGGCACCTCACGGGTGCGTCCGAGCCGGTCGACGTCCATGCGCGGACCGTAGTCGCCGCCCTCGCTCAGTGCGACCTCAGCGCGTCGACGAGCTCGCTCTTGTTCATCGACGACCGTCCCTCGATGCCGATCTGCGACGCGCGCTTGCGCAGGTCGGCGACGGTCCAGTCGTCGTAGGAGCCGGACCGGCCGCCCTTGGCCCCGACCGCGGAGCGTCCGCGGGCCGCCGCCGCGTTCGCGATCCGGGCCGACTTCTCCTTGCTGTTCCCCTCGTCGCGGAGCTCCTCGTACAGCTCCTTGTCCTTCACGCTCGGTCCAGGGTCTCGTCCGGGCACGGCGAGCCTCCTCCAGGTCGTCCCACGGCCGCGGCGCCTGCTTCGCCGTCCGACCACCATGCTGCGTCCGTCGCCGGGCCGGCGCATCCGAGCACCGGGCCGCGCGCGTCACGCGTGCGGGACGCCGGCCGGCTCCGCCCGGACGACGTGCGGCGTCCCTGCGAGGCTGAGCGTCTGCGCGGCCGGCGACCCGGGCGGCGCGACGATCGCGAGCTCGGTGAACTCGGCCGCGAGCGTGTGCAGCACCCGGACGCCGGCGCTGCCGAGGTACCCGACGCCCCCGAGATCCAGCTCGACGGGCACGAACCCGTTGCGGGCCAGCCGCCGGACCTCCGCGTCGAGCCGTGTCGCCGCAGCCAGGTGGTCGACGGCACCGGAGACCGCCAGCCGGGCGCGTTCCTCGTCGAGCGCGAGCCGGACGGGACCCGTCCCGGCCACGGCGGCCTCGCGCGGCGGGCCCGCCTCGTCGACGGTCGCGAGCCGCCGGGCGGGGCACTCGAGGGTCACGACCGTGCCCGTCGGCCCGGGGCGGACCGTGAGCTGCAGTCCGGCGGTGGCGAGCATGCTGAAGCCGCGGCCGCGCTCGCCGGGCCCGGGGTCGGGGTCGCGCCACCGGCCGTGGTCCGTCACGACGACGCGGATGACGGCGTCGTCGTCGATGCGCGCATCCAGCATCACCGGCCCCGGCGCCTCGCCCGGCTCCCGGTCGCGGTAGGCGTGCTCGACGGCGTTCGCGGCGATCTCGCTCGTGCCGAGCACCAGGTGGTTGCGGTCGAGCTGTCCGATGCCGAGGTCCGTGCACCACTGGTCGATCGCGTACCGGAGCTGCGCCAGTCTCGTGGGCTCCGCGGGGACGGTCAGGTGGAGCTCCGGGGGCGGCGGGCGGCGGACGGCCACCAGCAGCGTCACGTCGTCGGTCGCGCCGCCGTCCACGAGGTCGTGCGGCACGAGCTGCGAGATCCGGACGGCGGTCGAGGCGGGACCGGAGGCCGGCCCGTCGAACGCGTCGACGGCCGCCAGCTGCAGCGCGGCGACACCGTCGAGCACGGGTCGGTCGTGCTTCTCGACGAGCCCGTCCGTGAACAGCAGCACCGCCTCGCCGGGGTCCAGCCGGTCCCGGCCGACCCGTCCGGGCCCCGGGGCGCCCAGCGGGCCGTCGCTCGTGGCGGGCAGCAACCGCGCGGAGGCGCCGCCGACGACGAGCGGTGCGGGGTGCCCGCGCGTCACGTACTCGAGGTCGCCGGTCGACGGGTCGAGCAGCGCGACGCAGACCGTCGCCGCGAACGCCCCGGACACGCGCTCGGCGTACGCCTCGACCGCGTGGATCGACGTGAGGATCCCGGCGCCCTCGAACAGCCGCGCCGACAGCACCGCCCGGAGCTGCGCCATGACCGCGGACGCCTCGACGCCGTGCCCGACGACGTCGCCGACGGTGAGTGCGAGCCGCCCGTCGGGCACCGTGGCCGCGTCGAACCAGTCGCCCCCGGCGGCCTGCTCGAGGCCCGCGACCAGGTACGCGGCGGCGACGTCGACGCGGGGGAGCAGCGGCACCGTCGTGGGCAGCAGCGCACCCTGCAGGCGCACCACGACCTGCCGCGCGCGGGCGTACCGCTCGTGCGCCTCGGCCGCGCCCTCTGCCGCGTGCGCGGTGGCGAGCACGTGCTCGGTCACGTCGAACCCGGACGACAGCACGCCGACCTGGCGGCCGTCCGCGTCCCGCCACGGCGACATCGTGACGTCGAGCCACCGCTCGGTCGGCCCGCCGTCCGGGTCGCTCGCCGCGTCCGCGTCGATGCCGACCCGCAGCGCGGAGCGGTGCAGCGACTGCCCGGTCTCCTGCACCGCTCTCAGCATCGTGCGGACGTCCTCCAGGCCGGAGTCGGTCACCTCGCTCGCCCGCAGACCGACGATCGGGCGGTCCTGCATGAGCTCGCGGCCGACCCGGTTCGCGCGGGCGGGAGGCAGGGAGGGGCCGCGGGCCCC
>JAEWCA010000043.1 GCA_023390875.1 Actinomycetes bacterium | reverse complement strand
CCGATGTGTATACGAGCCAGCGACACCTGCGCGCCCGTGCGCGACGCGGCCGCCGCCGGCGTCACGGACCTGCTCGCGTCGGCACCGCCCGACGTCGTCGTCCTGGCCACGAGCCGCGCCCCGCTCGGCATCGTCGGCGAGGCCGTGCACCGGCTGCGCGCGCTGCCCGACGACGACGCGCTCGCGCTCCTCGAGGCCCGCGCACGTGCCGGGCGGGACACCGTGGGATGGGACGAGGCGCGGGCCCGCGAGCTGTGCCACCGGCTGGACAACCTCCCGCTCGCGCTCGAGCTCGCCGCGGCCCGGCTGCGGGCGATGCCGGTCGACGACGTCCTCGACGGGCTGTCCGACCGGTTCGCGCTGCTCGACGACGCCCTGCGCGGCCTGCCGGAGCGGCACGCGAGCCTGTGGGCGATGGTCGACTGGAGCCGCGAGCTGCTCGACCCGCCCGAGCGCGAGCTGCTCGAACGGCTCGCCGTGATCCCCGCGCCGTTCACCGCCGACACCGCGCTCGCCGTGTCGGGGCAGGACGCCCGCGCAGTGCGGCGGGGGCTCGCGATGCTCGTCGAGCAGTCGCTGCTCACGCTCGACGAGTCCGACGACGGCCCCGCCCGCTACCGGATGCTCGAGACGGTCCGCGAGTACGGCGGCGCCCGCCTCGACGCCGTCGGGGGGCGGCCGGCCGCGATGCAGGGCCTCGTCCGGTGGTCCGCCGCGGAGTGCGCGCTGCTGCGTGACGACTTCGTCGGGCACGCGCAGCTGACGGCGTTCGCCCGGTGCGCGACCGAGCAGGACACGTTCCTCGCGGCACTGCGCTGGGCCGTCGCGCACGACGACGAGCCGGCGACCGTCGACATCACGGCGGCGCTGTTCCACCTGTGGACGATCCGCGGGCTGCACGCCGAGGTCGTCGCGTGGGCGGCGCAGGTGCTGCACGTGGACTCGATCGCGGCCCGTCGCACGTCGGCGGTCATCCAGGGCCGGGCCGCGGGCCGTCCGCTGCCCGACGGCGACCGGCTCGTCTCGATGTGCCTGTTCGGCACGGTCAACGGCGGGGCCGTCGAGTCGCTCCGCCTCATGGCGCTCGCGTGGCGCGGCGCTCGTCAGGTGCTGCGGGAGCGGCCGCACGAGGTGAGCGAGCGGATGACGACGCTCACCGCCGCGCTCCCGGGCCTGAGCTGGACCCGCATGGAGGACGTCGAGGCGCTCCCGCTGATCGAGTCCGACGACCCCTACCTGCAGGGCCTCGGGCTGTTCCTGCGCGCCGCGATCCGCGAGAACACCGGCGAGGCCGAGACGTCCGCGTCCGACGCGATGGAGGCGTACCACCGGTTCGAGGCGATCGGCGACCACTGGGGCATGGGCATGTCCGCGCAGGGTGTCGGGCAGTGGGACGGTCAGCGGGGCCTCGTCGACGCGGACCTGTGGCTGCGCCGCAGCATCGAGCACCTCGAGCTCGTCGGCGCGATGCAGGACGCCCGGTCGGCACGCGTGCTGCTCGACGTCCAGCGTGCGCTGTCGGGGGACCTCGAGGCGGTCGGCGTGCTGCGGGACGTCGTCGACTCGCCCGCGGACCCCGTGGACGTCGCGCAGGCGCACCTCGGGCTCGCGCACGTCGCGTGGCGCAGCGGCAGGTACGACGAGGCCGTCGAGCACGCCGAGGCTGCCACGACCGTCATGGAGGACGAGGCCACGATGCCGATCCCCCAGGCCCGCAGCGTGTTCCGCGTCGCCGCCGCGATGGTGCACCTCGGCGTCGCCGACCAGGTGCCGGCCCGGTCACCGCTCGCCCGCGACAGGGCCCGGCACCTGCTGCGGCTCGCGGGGTCGGACGCGAGCGCGACGACGGACATGCCCGTGCTCGGCTCGTACGCGCTCGGCCTGGCCGACCTCGCCGCCTCCGAGGGCCGCGACGCCGACGCCCGCGAGCTGTGGGCGCTGGGCACCCGGCTCGGGGCCAACCTCATGGCGATGTTCCGGTTCGTCCTCGGGGACCGGCTCGCGACCGTGCTCGGCGACGACGAGGAGCGCGCCGCCGCCGTCGCCCGGCTCCGGCCGCAGACCGCGATGACGCTCGGCCCGCGCATCCACGAGCTGGCGGCGGACGTCCTCGGTTCGTGACGCACGCGCGACGGGGGGCCCCGGCGTGCGTGCCAGGACCGCCCGTCGTGGTTCGTGCGGGTGTCAGACCTTCTTGCGGTACGCCCGCAGCGCGAGCGGCATGAACACGACGACCAGGCCGACGCACCAGGCGAGCGTCCACCACACGTGGTTGCCGAGCGGGGTGCCGAGGAACAGGCCGCGCATCGACGCCACGAGGTGGGTCAGCGGGTTCCAGGCGACGAACGTCTGCATCCACGACGGCAGCGAGCTGGTCGGGACGAACACGTTCGACGCGAAGCTCAGCGGCATGATGACCAGGAACATGATCCCCTGGACGGCGCCCGACGTGCGGACCTTCATGCCGACGAACACCGACACCCACGACAGGCACAGGGCGAACAGGATCGCGAGCAGGCACCCGGCGACCGCGCTGAGCGGGTCGGTGGTGATGCGGAACCCCATGATGTAGCCGATCGCGAACGTCGAGACCGTCACGATGACGTACCGGACGACGTCGCCGGACACGGCGCCGACCAGGGGCGCCGAGCGCGGGATGGGCAGCGACCGGAAGCGGTCGAAGATGCCCTTCTCGAGGTCGGTGTTGAGGTTCACGCCGATCGCGATGGCACCCTGCGCGATCGTCTGGGCGAGGATGCCCGGCAGCAGGAACTGCAGGTACTCCTGCGTCCCGCCGGCGACCGCGCCACCGAAGATGTAGACGAAGATCACCAGGAAGATGATCGGCTGCAGCGTCACGTCGATCAGGGCCTCGGGCGTGCGCCACGTCTTGATGAGGCTGCGCTTGGCGAGGGCCAGCGAGTGGCGGACCAGCGGGAACGGACGCGTGGTCGGGCGCGGGGCGGCGGCGTTGGGGGCCGACGGGCGACGCGGGGCGTCCAGGGTCGTGGTGCTCATGCCGCCACCTCCTTCGTGGTGGTCGTGTCGTCCTCGGACGCGGTGCGACCCGTGAGGGTGAAGAACACCTCGTCGAGGCTGGGCAGGTGCAGCGACAGCTCGGTGACGGCGATGCCGGCGGCCGCCAGACGAGCGACCGTCGCGGTCATCGCCTGGTCGTCGCTCACCGGGACCGCGAGGACGCCCTTGCGGATCTCCTCGGTGCGGCCGTCGGACACCTGACGCAGGATCGTCGCCGTCTCATCCAGGCGGGACAGGTCGGACGGGCGGACCTCGAGGGTCTGGCCGCCGACGATCCGCTTGAGGCCGTCCGGGGTGTCGTGCGCGATGACGCGGCCGTGGTCGATGACCGTGATCTCGTCGGCCAGCGCGTCCGCCTCCTCGAGGTACTGCGTGGTGAGCAGCACCGTCGAGCCGTCGTCCACCAGCGAGCGGACGACGTTCCACATGTCCTCGCGCTTGCTCGGGTCGAGGCCCGTGGTCGGCTCGTCGAGGAAGATCACGTCGGGCCGCCCGACGAGGCTCGCGGCCAGGTCGAGCCGGCGGCGCATGCCTCCCGAGTACGTCTTCGCGGGACGGTCGGCGGCGTCGGTGAGGTCGAACCACTCGAGCAGCTCGGCGGCCCGCGTGCGGGCGTTCGCCTTGCCCAGGTCGAGCAGGACGCCGATGAGCTGGAGGTTCTGGCGTCCGGTGAGGTCCTCGTCGACCGAGGCGTACTGGCCCGTGAGGCCGATGGTCTGACGGACGCGCTCGGCGTCCTTGACGACGTCGAAGCCGCCGACGCGGGCCCGGCCGCCGTCCGGCGTGAGCAGCGTCGACAGGATGCGGACGGCCGTCGTCTTGCCCGCCCCGTTGGGGCCGAGCACGCCGAGGACGGTGCCGCGGGCGACGGAGAGGTCGACGCCCTGCAGGGCCTTCGTCTCCCCGAAGTGCTTGATGAGGCCTTCCGCCTCGATCACCAGGTCTGTGGTCATGGCCGTCAGCCTGCCGGGGGCGCCTGACACGGGACCGACACGACGCTGACACGGGCTGACACGGCCTGACACGACCTGCGTCGCGCCCCCTCGCCGAGTCCGGCAGCGCGAGGTCGGCCGCGAGTCGGGTCAGGAGGTCCGAGAGAAGGCGTCGAGCGTCGTGAGGGCGGCGGTGAGGCCGGAGGCCGGGGACGTGAGGACCGGGATGTCGACGTCCGCGCGGGCGGCAGCGGCTGCCATCGTGGCCTGGGCCACGACGACGACGTCGGCGTGCTCGGCGGCCCGGGCGACGGCCTCGGTGACCAGGCGGTCGGCCGTCTCGTCGTCGCCCGCGTCCCGCGCGTCCGCCGCACCGGGGACGACGAGCGCCTCGACCTGCACGTCGACC